>JASFTY010000407.1:0-4211 GCA_050050535.1 Gemmatimonadales bacterium
CGCAGCGGTAGCGGTTCTCGAACGAGACTGTGGGGATTCCGTGCGAGAGTCTATCGATCTCGCGGATGGTGGGCTCGACATCGTCCGGGTGCACGAAGTCGACGAATGGCCGGCTGAGCAGCGCTTCGCTCGGCCAGCCTAGCGTCCGCTCCCAAGCCGGGTTGACGCGCTTGAAGTAGCCGTCCGTACCGGCGATGACCAGCATATCGAGCGACAGGTCGAAGAACTTCTCGAATTCGTGTAGCAGCGTCATCTGTCGCTCCAGCTCCTCCGCCATCTGATTGAACGTGCGGGCGAGGAGCCCGATCTCGTCTTGCCTGACGGCCCTGGCACGCGCCTCCAGCTCGCCCGCCCGGATCCGATTCGCGACCCCGGCCAGATCGTGGATCGGTTTAGCGAACAGGAAGCCGAGGAGGATCCCGACGACGATGGCGAAAGCCGAGAGCGAGAGGCCGAGGCGAGTCAGTATGCTCCGGAACTCGACGATCGGAGCACGCTCCTCGGCGGCGTCGAACTTCACCACCAGGCCCCAGCCGACCTCGGGCAGGTAGCGGGTCGCCGCCCAGGTCGCCTCTCCCCTGTAGTCGATGAGACCGTCGGAGAACACGGCCTCCGTTCCCGATATCGCCAGCCGGCCAGGATCGTCCAGGTGCTCCAGGCGAACACTGCCCGTTCGGCCGTCGCGCCGCGGGCGCTCCGAGCGCAGGAGGCGCGGTTCCGCACCGTCGACCGGCAGGACGATAACGGTCTCACCCGTTTCGCCGAGCCCGCTGAAGTTCTGGGTCAACTCGACGAGCTCCTGGGCGCTGAACTGGACGAGCAGCGTGCCGACCCGCTGATCCTCCAGGATCAGCGGCGCCAGGAAGCCGACCCGAAACCCATCTTCCTCGCCGAGCGAAACGCCCTCGTAGACCGGCAGCTCACCGCCGGGCTGGCGCGAGGCTTCCAGATCCGGGAGCGCCGCCGCCTCCTCCACCGACCCCGTCGAAGCCACCGCGCGCCCACTCGGGTCGTAGACGGCGAGCCGCTGCACCGTTCTCACGGCACGGCGCGCGTCATCCAAGATCCGCCGGATCGCCGCTCGCTGAGCCCGGCTGCCCCGCTCGTTGAAGTCGCTCAGGTTCAGTCTCAGCTGAGTCCGGCTGGCGATCAGGCTGACACGATCCTGCCAGCTCAAGTACATCCTCTCGAGGTCCTGCTTCTTGGTCTCGGCCAGCGACTCGAGCTGGCGAAGCGACTGGCGCTTCAGAAGCCGGCCCGCCGTGGTGTAAGCCACGGCACCGAGAGCAAGCATGCTGCCCAGCGATACCGCCACCAGGGCGAAGACGAGTTTGGTGCGTATGTCCACCTGCGATCACCGCGTCGAGTGACTTGCGGGAAGTTCCGGCTGTTGGATCCCGACTAACTTATCGATTCCGCCCAACGTCGCTACGCCCGCGCCCGGCGGGGACCCAGGAGCCGGATCTCCAGCTACGGCGCGCCGAGGTCCCGCCACAGGTCCGCCGCACCTTTGTGGCGCCGGCGCAAAAGCCGCACGCCGCTCACCGAGCGCGCCGACACGCCATCCTCCGCTCTCTCAAGAGATAGCCGGCGCCGGGTCCCGTTGGCCCGCGGGATGCATCTCGGTACGCCCGGCGTGGGACCTCCCCCTGCCGCGCCGACGGCTGTCCGATCCTGCGCAGCCGCACCCGCCGCGGTATACCAAGGAAAAGATGACGCGACGCCCCCCGAGGATCTGCGATCTGTATCGTAACGATCTCGAGCGACATCTGTTTGCGCCGGAGCCGCGCAACAGGCGACCGCCGCCGGCTGGCTCCTCGCTGCGCGACTGGCTGCGCGTCGCGACCGCCGTCCTGGCCTGGGCCCTGGCGAGCGGCCGCTGAGGCACGTCGTTTCGGCTAGCGCTCGAAGTATCCCGCCCAGCCGCCGCCCGGCGCCAGTCGCACCGTGAGCACATCGCCCGCCTGGACCGTGCGCTCGACGCGCCGGTAGTCGCCGGCGCTACGATCGGCGTTCGCGCCATCCTCGAACGCGACCAGCGACCAGTCACCCTCGCCGAGGAACGAGAGATCCAGCTCCAGTTCGCGCGCCGTCCAATCGGTCATCGCACCGATGTACCACACCTCTCCGCGGCGCCGCGCCACCGCCACGTAGTCGCCCACCTGCGCCGCGACGGCCCGCGTCTCGTCCCACACCGTCGGCACGCGCGACAGGAAAGCCAGACATTCCGGCTCGCGCAGGTAGTTGGACGGCGAGTCGGCGAGCATCTGCAGGGGGCTCTCGTAGACCACGTACATCGCTAGCTGGTGCGCCCGGGTCCCCATGCTCATCGGCCGATCGAAGACCGGATGGAACTGGCGCTCCTGCGCATTGAGCATCGCGCCCGGCGTGTAGTCCAGCGGGCCAGCCAGCATGCGGGTGAACGGCAGGGTCACGTCGTGCTCCGGCGTCGGGTGCTCGCTCCACTTGACCCACTCGAGCCCGCGCACGCCCTCGCGGGTCAGCACGTTAGGGTAGGCACGCCGCAGCCCCGTCGGTTTGTAGGCGCCGTGGAAATCGACCAGCAGCCGACGCTGCGCCGCCGCCTCGGCGACCTTCCAGTAGTAGTTCACCATCGGCTGATCGTCGCGCTGCATGAAGTCGACCTTGATGCCGACGACACCCCACTCGGCGAACCGGTCCAGCGCCTCCTCCAGCCGATCGTCCAGCGTCTTCCACACCACCCAGAGGATCAGCCCGACGCCGCGCTCGCGCGCGTGGGCGAACAGCGCATCGAGGTCGATCTCCGGGTTGAGCGCCCACAGATCGGCGGGATCCGACCAGCCCTCGTCCAGGATCACGTACTCGATGCCGTGATCGGCGGCGAAGTCGATGAAGTACCGATAAGTCTCGGTATTCAGCCCGGCACGAAACTCGACGCCGTACAGGTTGAGCGCGTTCCACCAGTCCCACGCCACCTTACCCGGTCGGATCCACGACGGATCTTCAATGCGCAACGGCAGCGCCAGCCGATAGACCATCGTGCTCTCGATCAGGTCGCCATCCCGCTCCGCCACCACGAAGACACGCCAGGGGAACGTCCGCGCGCCTTCCGTCTGCGCGATGTACTCCGCCCGCCGCGTCACCCGCACCGTGCGGTCACGCTCCTGCACCTCCTCCAGCGGATAGGCGGGAAAGATCCCACGCAGCGCCTCGCCGGAAGAGCCCGTCACGTACAGTCCCGGGTAGTCACGCAGATCGGCCTCGGTGATCGCGACTGTCGGGCCATCGGGCAGCGCGGCGAGCACCGGCAGGTGCGCCATCTTCTCCGGCGGAATCTCGCTCAGCCGCAGCTGCTCGTAGACTCGCTCCGAGTGCGTGAGAAAATCCTCTTCCGTCGGGAACCAGACGACCGGGTCGCCGGGCAGAACCGCGCTGAACTCTTCAGCAGCGACCGTCACGGACCCTGTACGGCTCGTACGGAAGCGGTAGGCGACGCCGTCGTCGTAAGCCCGCAGGTCGAGCCCCCAGCCACCGGCGAAATCCAGCGACAGCTCGTTGAAGCGATCCGGCACGCGGGCGAACTTCTCCGGCACCACCGGCTCGATCAGCTCGTCCACCCGGCGGCGTCGCGCGTCGCCGACCTCGGCTCCGGGCCCCACGACCGTTCCGTCACCCAGCGTCATCGAGATCGGCGATGCCGCCAGTAAAGTGCGGCCCCGCCAGGCGACGCTGTACGCAAGCTCGTCCCCGACCGAGACGGCTATCGCGAGATCACCGCTGGGTGAGCGGACCTCGTAGTGCTGCGCCGGGACGTTCTGCGGGCTCAGGTTACCGACAGTTGTCACGGCGAGCAGGCATGCGAGTCCGAGCACATGCGGTCGCATCGTCGACCTCCTGGCGTACTTCAGCGAATCAGAGAGCAGCGATCGGCGTTACAATCGGGGCCCGAACGAGGTCGACTCCAAGCTAGAGGCCCTGTCAGGCGCGGGCAAACGAGTTCTCCACCCGGTAGCTCGACGCCGCAGTCCTCGGCGGAACGCCCGCGCCGTCCGGAAACGCACTGCGGCATGAAAAGGGGAAGGCAGCTCAAAGCTGCCCTCCCGTGGGGCTCGCTGGCGCGAGGCAGTCGCTCCACAGAACGCCCAGTTCTGCCTGAACGTCGTGCACTGGCTCTCCGGACTGCTTGGCGAATGAATCCGAGGCAGGGAGCTCGAGTGCCGCCAGCACCC
>JASFTY010000408.1:0-4208 GCA_050050535.1 Gemmatimonadales bacterium
GGGAACGCCCGCTCATCTCCGCTCTTCGCCTTTCGACTCGACTTCACGCCACGCGCCGCTCGACCCGTCACCCCGCGCTCGGGCCGGCAGCGTGAGGCCGTCAAATCTGTCCACTTATTGTCCAGATATACTGGGGCGGATCCCTCGGCCTGTCAAGCCCGTTCGCCCGGGAAACTTGACAACATCTAGACACCGGACTAGCGTAGTCGCGAGTGTTCCCTATCGCATGAGGGCCTGGGTGCCGAAACAGACGGAAGACGAGGGGCGAGTGAGCGAGTGGCCGAAGCCGGTGGTGGTGCTGAGCCGCTGCCTGGAACTGGAGCCCGTGCGTTACAACGGGCAGGTGATCCCGTACGACTTCGTTCGTGAGCTGGAGCCGTGGGTGAGGTATGTGCCAGTGTGCCCGGAGGTGGAGATCGGGCTGGGTGTACCGCGGGACCCGATCCGGATCGTGGAGGTGGACGGGGAGGCGCGGCTGCTGCAGCCGGATACGGGCCGGGATGTAAGCGAAGCGATGCGAGGGTTCGCGGAGTCGTTTCTGGGCTCGCTGGGCGAGGTAGACGGGTTTCTGCTGAAGAACCGCTCGCCGTCGTGCGGGATAAGCGACGTGAAGATCTACCGGGGGTTGCAGAAGTCGGCGTCGTCGACGCGGGGTTCGGGTTTCTTCGGCGGGGCGGTGCTCGAGCATTATCCGGGACTGGCGATAGAGGACGAGGGGCGTTTGCGGAACTACCGCATCCGCGACCACTTCCTGACCAAGCTGTTCGCGTTGGCACGTTTTCGGGCGGTGCAGCGGACGGGAGCGATGCGCGAGCTGGTGCGCTTCCAGGCGGAGAACAAGCTGCTGCTGATGGCGTACAGCCAGAAGGAGCTGCGTGCGCTGGGCCGCATCGTCGCCAACCAGGATCGGCTGCCCTTCGGCGAGGTAGTGGGGTCCTATGAGGAGCACTTCCAGCTGGCGCTCGCGCGACCGCCGCGATCGAACTCGGTGATCAACGTGTTCGAGCATGCGTCGGGCCATTTCTCGAAGGGGCTGACGAAGCGGGAGAAGGCGTACTACCGATCAGCGATCAAGCAGTATCGTGAGCGCCAGGTGCCGGTAAGCGCGGTGAGCTCGATCCTGCGCGCCTGGATCATCAGGTTCGAGGAGGAGTACCTGCTGCCGCAGACGTTCTTCGAGCCTTATCCGGCACAGTTGATGAGCCTCAGCGATTCGGGCAAAGGACGCGACGTGTAGAGCTCTCAGCTGAGTTGGGCGAGCATTGTGCGAAACTCATCCATGCCGGAGAGCTGGACGGCCTCGATCTCGTCGAGGACCTCCTTCAACGACGGTGCCGCCGCTCCCCCGACCAGCAGCGGCGCGTTGACGGCCAGCTGCTTGCGTAACTCTCTCAGCTCGCTCTCCACGACCGCCCGATCCGGTGCGTAGACTATGCTGAGCCCGACCGCATCGGCGCTCGTCTCACGCGCCGCGGCAGCGATATCCGAAGCCGGCAGATCACGTCCCAGGTACGTCACACGCCACCCCTCGGCGGCTGCAGTGGCGGCCGCGAACAGCGCGCCGAACTCGTGGAGCTCGTGTGCCGGCGTTGCCAAGACCAGGCTCAGCGCCGAACTGGATGGCTCGGCAGCCTCGATTACCCTGCCGATCACTCGCAGCATCACAGCCGATGCCAGATGCTCGTTCGCCGGGCTGACTTCCCCATGGCTCCACAGCTCGCCGACCCGGCGCAGAAACGGCGCCGCCACACGCTCCACGAACGCCGCAGCGCTCAAGGTGACCATCGCCCGGCCCAGGACCGCCTCCAGCTCGCGTGCGTCGAGCTTGCCCACCGCCGCCAGCGCATCCCTTAGGTGAACCTCGGCCGCCTGCAACGTCTCCACGTCCGGCTCCACCGCGACGACGGCTTCCTCACGCTCGTCCTCCTTGACCAGCGCCGCCAGCTCCTCCGTCGCTAGACCCGCGATCTGGCTGATGCGTCGCCCCGCACCGGTCGCACGCCGCAACAGACGCAGCCGCTCGATGTCTCGGTCCGAGTAGAGCCGCCGCCCGCCCGCCGAGCGCCCCGGCTCGACCACCCCGTAGCGCTTCTCCCAGGCGCGGAGCACGTCGGCCGTGAGACCGGTCCGCCGAACCACAACCTGGATCGGATGGCGCTTGCGCTCCGCGTCGTTTCGCCTATCTGCCATATCTGTAACAGATTAGCGTCATTGTCGTGTTTTTGTCAATATTGAATTTTGACATCCCATTGACACGTGACCGGCAGCCCAACGCCGATTGGCGGGACGACACTGGTGCGGGGGACAGGTGGTCTGTAAGATCGCTGCATGGGTCTGACCAGGGAGATCCTGCTGCGGGCCTCGACCAGCGAGTGGCTCGCCGCTCAGCTGATGCGGCGGAAGTTCACGCAGCGGGCGGTACAGCGGTTCCTGCCGGGCGAGGATGTGGAGTCGGCGCTCGACGCGGCCGGGGCGCTGCGTGAGCGCGGGATCCCGAGCATCCTCACCCTGCTGGGCGAGCACGTGAGGCAGGAGGAGGAGGCGGAGGGCGTCACACGGCACTTCCTGGATACGCTGGACCGCATAAGCGAGCGCGGCTACGACTCCGATCTCTCGGTCAAGCCTACCCACTTCGGAATCGAGGTGAACGTCGAGGGTACGTGCGCGAGGATCAGACGTCTGGTCGAAGCGGCCGACCGGGTTGGACGCACTGTCGCCATCGATATGGAGGACAGCCCGTACGTCGATGACACCCTCGATATCTACCGCCGAATCCTAGCCGAGCACCGAAACGTCGCCGTTTGTATCCAGGCCTACCTGTTCCGAACGGCGGCCGACATCGAATCGCTGCTCCCACTCGGCCCGACGATCCGTCTCGTGAAGGGCGCCTACACCGAGCCCCGCGATGTCGCCTGCCGCGGCAAGCGCGCGATGGACACCGCCTTCCTGGAGCACACCGACACACTGCTCGGCAGGCTGGCCGACGGGAGGGACCTGCGCGTCTTCTTCGGAACGCACGATCCGAGGATGATCGACGGCGTACAGGAGCGGGCCGACAGGCTCGGCTTGCCGAAGGACGCCTTCGAGATCCAGATGCTCTACGGTATCCAGCGACAGCTCCAGCTCCAGCTCGTCCAGCAAGGCTACCGGGTGCGCGTTCTGATCAGCTACGGCGAGTCGTGGTTCCCCTGGTACATGAGGCGGCTGGCCGAGCGGCCGGCCAACGTGTTCCTCCTGCTGCGAAACCTCCTCGGCTAGCCATCGGGTGCCGATTCCCGGGTCCCCTCAGCGGGTAACGGTTCCCGATCCGGTTACCTTTCGGTAACAAACCCTGGTGAATTCGGGCTGCTCCCCGGCACGGCCATTCGCCGTAATCCATTTTATTACAGACACTTAGGGCATGCGACGCCGTTCTGGTATACCCCGTGCTCCTGAGAGGGGCTGGAGAACGGAGTCGTTGTGGAGACGTCCTGACGGAGCTGTAGAAATGGAAAGGGAGCACATCATGCGATGCCCACACTGCCACAACGTGGGTGCCTGCGTCTGGGTCGGGTTCGGGAAGGACTGGGTGATCTGCCAGTTCTGTCAGCGTCGAGTCCGCTGGACGGAAGTCCGGGCCAAGTATCTCGTCGAGGACGAAGAGGATTGGATGCGCGGGCCCCAGAAGGTGGTAGCGTATCACTAGGGCACGCTGATCGAGATTTGCAGCCGTTTTTCCCAGGTTGAGGCCTCGGCGCGCGTTGCGCGACGCGCCACCTCTTCCAACCGATAACCTGAAGCAGCCCACAACCACCACTCGCGCACGCCGGGCCGATTGGCCCGGCGTTTTCTTATGTAGTGAAACCGGCGGGGGAACCCCGCGTACGGTGAGGAGAGCACCGGTCGTCCGGCCTGGCGGCGGCAACGTTGTGCCGAAGCCGGGCGTCCAACAAGCGACTGGTGTGCCAAGCCACGACAAGCACGATACGGAGCGATGCCCATGGGCCACAGCCCGCGGTGCGCGCGTGGTATGACGCGGTGTGCTCATGCCACGACGACGCTGCTTCTCCTGCTGGCGATACTCGCCGAGCCGGCATCGGCGCAGATTCCGCAGGCCGCTGCGGCGGCGGCGGAGTCGGACACCTTCGTGCCGAACGTGCAACCGACGCTGCAGGTCGAGCGTGCCCGGGGTCCGATCGAGCTGGACGGCGATCTGGACGATGAGGGCT
>JASFTY010000409.1:0-4201 GCA_050050535.1 Gemmatimonadales bacterium
CGCTGCTTCCGATGACCGGGTACCGGTGTACGGTGATGAGATCGGACCCGAACGCACGCACGTCTTCCCGCTCGATGCTCATCTCGAGATCGCGCTCGCCCGCGGGAAGCTGATCCACGGCCTCACGCCACAGCCAGCGGGTCTCAGACTCGATGAGCTCTCGAGCGGCGGAGTCGAGCGCGACCTCCCGGCCCGCGGCCCGCTCGATCCGCGGCTCGCCGGTCCAGAACAGGATCCCCGCGGTATGCTCGGGCGAATCTCCGGGCTGCACGGTAACCATCAGGTCCGGCTCATCCCAGGCCGTCGGATTGTACGGCGCCAGGCTGTCGACCGTGACGTTCTCCGCCTCCCCTCGCGAGCTCAGGCACGGCAGCGGCTGCCCGAGCGGGAAGGCACCGGCAGTCACAGCCTCGTCGATCGTGAACTGGCCGTTCGTGTAGAGGCCACGAAAGAAGCGAGCCGTGCCGAGGCCGGTGACGACGCCGAGGTACGCGCGCCGCTCGGCAGCTTCGGACGGTGCCGGGCCTCGGCGCGTCCAGATGACGATGACGCCGCAGCGGCTGGCGGGGCCGGCGAACGCGGCGGGCAGCGAAGCGAGCCCTTTGTAGAACTCGACCGCCTCGACCTCCGTCGGGATGACGACCCGGTCGATCTCCACGTCGCCTCCCTCCTGGCCCATGTACATCCGGTCGACATACACGGCCGGCGCGCAGTCACCATACCGGGTGAACCGCACTCCCCGCGGGCCCAGCCGCACACCGGGGAACTCGGCGATCGCGTGCGAGATCCTCACCGGCTGACGCCGCTCGATCTCCTCACGCGTGATGAACGTACCCCCGACATGCAGGGCCATACGCTCGTAGAAGCCCAGGTGCATGGGCGAGATCGGCCCGCGCTCCACCGTCGCGACCAGCGGCGCCAGCTCGATCGGCCGCATCCTCAGCCGCGCCTCGTACCGCACCAGCTCGCCTTCGCCGACCTCGATCGTGTCGGTCTGCGTCCCGTAGGCCAGGTGCGTCAACACCACCTCGTACTCACCGCGCCGTACCCGCGGAAACAGGAACGCGCCCTCGCCGTCGGTGACGGCGACCAGGGCCTCGAACTCCCCGACGAGCCGGACCTCCACCGTCTCGATCGGCTCGCCGCTCTCGGCGTCCAGGACGCGACCCACGACGACGGCCGGCTGTCCGGCGCCTTCCTGAGCCCAAACTGCCGCCACGCTCGGACCACACACGGCGAGGACCGCGGCAAGAGTCGCCGCGCCCAGCGAGCGCGCACGCTTACAGAGCTTATCGAGATCGGGCGATGAGCCCGGCGGCGAGGCGGTTCCACTGCACATGCTCGACCTACCTGCAGTGGGGGGTCAGGGTATGTCGTCAGTATATGGGGAGCCCGGCCACGCGTCCAGGTCCACTCGCGCTAGCTACCGCCTCGCGTCCAGATCACGATCACGCCGCAGGCGGCGCGGCTGCCGCCGAACTCGGCGGGCAGCTCGCCCGGACTGTCGTACGCCTCGACCGCCTCGACCTCGCCGGGCATGACGTAGTCGTCGATCACTGCCCGGTCGGCGCCGGTGGGATTGAGCAGCATCCGGTCGAGGTAGACCGCGGGCGGGCAGCCGCGGTAGCGGGTGAACTCGACGTAGTAGCGCGAGCTGGCGCCCTCCATACGCACGCGTACCGTCGGCAGGTCGCCGATGATATGCGTGGTCCGGCCCGGCTGCCGCGCCTCGATGTCCTCGCGTGTGATGAAGTGGCCGCGCCCCATCGACATGCGCTCGTAGAAGCCCAGCAGGTTGGCCGGCACCTGTCGCCGCGCCACCGTCACCGTCAGCGGCCCCAGCTCGATCGGCCGCATCGCCAGCCGCGCCTCGTACCTGACCAGTTCGCCCGCGCCGACCTCGATCGTGTCTCTATGCGCGCCGTAGGCCAGGTGGGTCAGCACCACCTCGTAGGTGCCCGGCGGCACCCGCGGGACGATGAACTCGCCTTCGCCGCCGGTCACCCGGACCAGGTCTTCGCCGCGCCCGACCAGCCGGATCTCCACCGTCTCGATCGGCTTGCCGGTCTCGGCGTCGACCACGTGGCCCAGCACGACCGCCGCCCGGCCCTCCTCCTGCGCGAGGCCGGGCCGGGCGGCCGGACCGATGAGGCCGGCGAGTACAATAAGGACTGTTGAGATGCCTTTCGTTGTCATAGCGATTGAAAATGCGCCGACCCTCGGCTCGCGTCCAGAGCCGCTCACATGCCGGGTTGCATCCTGAGTCGCACGACGTACGGCTCCCGGAGGGTCGTCGGCGCCCACGACGACGGTTTCCTGCGCCGCCGCGGGGCCGGCCAGGAGATTCGCAGCCGCGAAGCCTGTGACTATGAATGCCGTGGGCGTCCTAGTCATTAGCCACGTCCCGGAACCACGGTGCTCGGGAGTCAAGCTGCCACGATATGTCTAGTCACCCTGCCGCAGCTCTGCCTTCCCGATCACGATCTCCCCACTCGGAAGCTCGTAGAATCCGTAGACGGTGTCGTCGTCCGTGACGCGCGGGTCGAACCGGCTCGGGAGGCGCACGGTCCAGAGAAGTCGGCCCTCAGCATCGAACACATCCCAACAGCGGTGGGTGGGCGCCAGCTCCGGAACCAGAACAGCCAGGTGCGGATGGACAGCTCGCCCCTCCGGCGTGACGGTCCGTACCCATAGCCGGCCCGAGTCGTCGAACATCAGATCGTCGTAGCTGGGTCGGAGGTCGGATATCTCTTGCTCTCTGATCAGGGCCTCGAAGATCGCCCGCTGCTGCCGGCTGATGTCATATCGCTCCGCTAGCCCTGCGATATCCGGATCACGTACCTGACCGGTGACCGGGACACGCTCCCAGTCCCGGCAGAGGCGCATGACCTCTTCGCTCCCGACGGTCTCGACGTCCACACAGTATTCCAGGCCGGTCCCGTGGGCATAGCGACCGTCGCGGCCGACCGCCGCCAGGGCGCGGGCCGGGAAGAGCTCCACGTGGGCGATCAGCCTGCCGCCCAGTTCTCGCCACACGACATCATCCCAAGTCCGGATGACTCGCAAGCTGTCGCTCCCTATAGCGCGCCAGGCTAGCGCCGCCTGGGTTGGCGGCTCGCCCAGATGCACGTTCTCCTCGGCGACGTACAGGAGACCGGCGTCGAAGAACCTGAGCGGCGCGCCACCTCGTCTCCGGTTCCCGAACCTCGGGATGGGCTGCAGGCGGCTGGTAAACAGAAACGTCCCATCGGGCGCATGGTACGAGAGACGTTGGAGCCGAACGTCGAAGGCCAGGATGGTGTCGCCGATCGTGCCCACAGCGCTCACCGATCGGAACTCGCCCGGCCCCTCGCCGGATCGGCCGATCGTCCTGGTGAGCTCGCCGTTTACCCGCAGCAGATGCACTCGCGTGCGATCCGCTACTACGAGGCGATCGTGCAGCCTGACCATCGACCTCGGGTCCTCGAGATCGGGACTCCGCCACACCGTCAGCACGGTGTCGACCTGGACCACCGGCGGCTCGGCCAGCCAGTGGAGCACGAGGGTATCGCCCCGTTGCTCGCGCCGAACGTCCTCCTCCGGAGGACGGGATCCGCACGCGTTGCAGATCGACAAGAGGATGAGAACGTACAACCATTTCGACGCAGCCAAGCCACTCATTTCGTCATCCTCCGTCTCGTCTATGGATCGCGCTCGAGCCCATAGAGGAGAACGTGCTCCACATCGTCCTCATCTCTCCACACGCCCAGCACGTAGTCTTCCCCGATCTCCATCACCCGATAGCGGGCCCGTAATCGGGTCGAGCCCAGCCACCGGCCGTCCGGCGCGAAGACACTCCACGTTCTCGGAGTGTGCACCCAGTACGGCTCATACTCCTCGACCCATATGTGGCCGGTCATGTCCACGACCAACCCGGAGAGCCACGCCTTGTGCTCGGCGCGCGGCCATTCCCGCAAGTATTCCTCCATCCTTTGGCGACCCTCTTCGTCTCGGACGCGGGCCATGTAGACCTCTCGCAGGACGCGCTCGTCGTCCGCCGTCACCGGTCGAGGCGGTCGGTCCAATCGAACGATCCGTTGCAGCTCACCGGTCATCGCGTAGACTCGGACCTCGTACTTCCCACCGTCGGTGATGTACAGCTCGTCTTCGTACAGGTCGGCGGACGTGTAGCGGCCGAACAGCAGGTTCCCGGCACGGTTCG
>JASFTY010000410.1:0-4200 GCA_050050535.1 Gemmatimonadales bacterium
GCCGACTTCCAGGGCGGCGGCGACCGGGTCCGCTACCGGATCGACCTGACGGGTGTGGAGGGTCCGGTCACCGTGATCGCCGAGCTATGGTATCAGCCGATCGGCTACCGCTGGGCTCACAACCTCGCGGCGCAGCCGGCGCTGGAAACGCAGCGCTTCGTCGGCTACTACGAGGCGACGGCGGCGAGCTCGGCGGCGCGGGTCGCCGGCGACAGCGCCCGCGCGGATGTGCCGGGCCCCGCTGGAGAGAACTGATTCGCCTCAGGCGGGCTTCAGGTCGAGCACCGGCGTCCCGTTGATCGCGTCGAGGCCGCGCACTTCCAGCACGTTGCCCTCCACGGCCAGCAGCTCCGCCACGGTGACCCCGATCGGGTTGGGACGGTGCGGACTGCAGAGCGCGAAGACCCCGCGCTTGGGTCGGGCCGCGTCACCGCGCGGATGCTGGAGCAGCTCGTAGCCTGCGGAGCGGTGGAAGTAGAAGACGACCATCACGTTTCCGCCGGGCTCGAGGCCCGTCAGGCCGTCGGCCAGCGCCGGCTCGATCACCACGCGGGAGACCGCGGCACGCAGCGTCTCCGGGCTGGCCGGCTCGTCGAACTCGTTCTCCACCCGACCGATGGGTGAGTAGGTGACGGGCTCGGCGGTCGCTGCTTGGCTCTCAGGGCTCAGCGGCACCCCACACAGAAAGCGCAGCACGTCCGGGCCTGTGTTCACGAACTGGTGCTCGTCGAAGGGCAGCACCAGAACCGTGTCGCCGGCGGCCAGCGGCTGCGACCCGCCGGCGCCGCGCACCAGCGCCTGACCGCTCAGGATGTATACCTCGTGCTCGTGGGCGTGGCTGTGGTGGGGGCTCGCTGCGCCCGGCTCGACCTCGAACAGGCGCAGCGCGAAGTTGGGGGCACCGTCGGCCGCCGCCCACAGCCAGCGCACCGTCACACCGGGCACATCTTCCATCGGCTCGGCGACGACGTCGGGTGCGTGCTTCACCTCCATGGTCTGTCTCCTTTACAGCTTGGCGGCGGTCTCGAAAGCCTCCCAGATCGCCTCCAAGACCCGGCGCGGCTCCACGGCATCACCGACGACGTGGTAGTCCAGGCCGCTCCCCTGCAGGCCGTCGGCCAGCTCGCGGTTCGGTTGCACGCCGACCGCCAGCACGACGGTCTCTACGGGGAAGCGGATCTCCTGCCCGTCCTGCTCTGCTATTGCCGCTTCAGCGGTCAGGCCCGTCACACGGGTGTCGGTGTGCATCTCGACAGGGTATCCGCCCAGCCGCTTGAGCAGCATCGTGCGCGCCAGCTTGTCCATGTCGGCGCCGACCTCCGGCAGCATCTCCACCAGCGTTACGCGCTTGCCCTGGGCGGCCAGGAAATCGGCGGTCTCGAGGCCGATCAGACCGCCGCCGATCACCAAGGCGCTCGCCGTCTCGACCGGCACGGTTCCCTCAAGCGCATCGGTCGCCAGCAGCCAGCGCGTGCTCTCGAGCCCGGGGAAGGGAATCGTCAGCGGTACGCCGCCCGTCGCCACGACCACCGCGTCGGGCCGCTCGGCGATCAGGCCCTCCAGGGTGACGCGCCTGCCCAGCCGAACCTCGACGCCGAGCCGCTCGGCCTTCAGCGCCAGGTGCCGGATCACATCGAGGAACTCCTCCTTGTGCGGTGCACGCGCCGCCAGGTTGAGCTGGCCGCCCAGCCGGTCGTCCTGCTCGTACAGCGAGACCCGGTGGCCGCGCTGCGCCGCGACACACGCCGCTTCCAAGCCGGCCGGGCCGCCGCCGACGACCGTCACACGACGCGGTTCCGCAGCCGGCGCCAGCTGGATCTCCGATTCACGACCGGTTAGCGGGTTCAACATGCAGTGCGTGCCCCGCCCCTTGCGCAGCTCCGCCAGGCAGCCCTGATGGCACGCCGCGCAGAGCAGGATCGCGTCCTCGTCGCCCGCCTCCGCCTTGCGCACCCAGTCGGGGTCGGCCAGGAACGGGCGGCCCAGCCCGACCAGATCGGTCTGGCCGGCGGCTAGCGCCTCGCGGGCGACGGCGGGCGCGCGGATCCGGCCGGCGACGATGACCGGCAGGCCGGACGCCTCCCGGATGCGGGCCGCCATGGGTAACAGGTGCGCCTTCGGTGTGCCCGTCGGGTAGAGGCAGAAGGGCACCGACTCGCACATCGTGCCCGACGTGACGCTCAACGCATCGACCGACAGGTCGGCCAGCGACTTCGCGATGCCCAGGCTGTCCTCGACGTCCAAGCCGCCGTCCACGTAGTCGGCCGCGTTCATGCGGACCACGAGCGGTAGATCCGGGCCGATCGCGCCGCGCACGGCGCTCAGTACCTCGGCACCGAAGCGCAGCCGGTTCTCCGCGGAGCCGCCGTACTCGTCGTCCCGACGGTTGGTGTGCGGCGACAGGAACTGATGGATGAGGTAGCCGTGGCTGAACGGGACCTCGATGGCGTCGAAGCCGGCCGCCCGTACCCGACGCGCCGCCTCGGCGAAGGCGGCGATCACCTCATCGATCTCGCTCCGGCTCAGCGAGCGCGGCACCACCTGGTTCGCCGGGCACAGCACATCGGAGGCCGAGACGCGCTGCCCTTCCGGCACCAGCTGAGGGTTCACCGCCCGACCGGCATGGTTGATGTGGGCCATGATCCGGCCACCGGCGCAGTGCACCGCGCTCACCATCCCTTCCAGCCCGCCGATCAGCGTATCGTCGTGGACGCCCAGCTGCGTGGGAAGCTCGCGACCGTTACCCTGCACGTACAGCGGCTCGCTGGTCAGCAGCGCCGCGCCACCTTCGACGCGGCGAACGTAGAACGCGACGTGCCGGTCGGTGACCTCGCCGGCCGGCGTGCCGTAGCCCAGCTTGACCGTCGTCATCACGACGCGATTCGGCAGCGCCAAACTACCCAGGTCGAGCGGCCTGAATAGCAGATCATCATCCATCGTTCTCACCCCTTTCTCCTACTGGCGCAGCGCTTTCCTGCCCCGGACGACGACGAACGAGCCCTCGCCGTAGCCCGGCTCGACGGGCTCCAGCTCGCGTATCTCGTGCAACGGCCGGTAGATCGTCTGCTCGAACGCGAGCTCGCCGAAACCCGCGTCGCGCAGCAGGGCCGCGACTTCGCCCGTTGAATAGAACTCGGCTTCCTTATAGAAGACGCTCTCGCCCCGATGTCGTTGATAAGCCAGGCCGAGCGGGCTGTCCCGGTCGACGAACCCCACTACGAACTGTCCGCCGGGCTGCAACACACGGTAAGCCTCGCGCACCGCCGCCTCGGCATCATCCAGGAAGCAGATCGTGGTGACCATCAGCGCACAGTCGAAGCACCCATCTCCGAACGGTAGCCGTTCCGCTACCGCTGCGACCACCTCGATGCCCCGTCGACGAGCGAGCTTGCTCATCGCGCGTGCCGGCTCGACCCCGAACCGGATACCGAGCGGCGCCGCGAAGCGCCCGCTCCCCACACCGATCTCGAGGCTCGGTCCGCGCGGCTCCAGCAGTGCTCGTACGGCACGGACCTCGGACTCGTAGGCGAAGCGATGCTCGCTGAACCAGGCCTCGTATCTATCGGCGTGCTCTTCGAAAGGTCGAGTTCGCGGCATGGCGCTCACGCAGAGTCCTCTGTAGTCAGTCTCTTCGGCCGCGAGGGGCGGGCCATCCCGGACCCACTTCGTGAGCTCGGCAATCACTGCTTGGCATAACGCTGCTCGCCGGCAGGCACCGGCACATCGAGCCAATTCTCCGGAGGCGCGTACGGGCAGACATACTCGTCACTATACTCGCACCAGGGATTGTACGCTTCATTGAAGTCGAGTATCCACTTCCCCTCCGGCGTGCGATGGGTCACCGGCTCGAGATCGAGGTACCGACCCTTGTCGTACGTTTCCACGCCCGACGTCGCATCTCTGAACGGGACGAACAGCCGATTCACGGCGGGATCGATCTGGAAAGCTTGAAGCGTGCACTCCTCGTCATCAATCGTGAATCGGAACTCGCCGCGCCGCACCACAACGCGTGCCCCACCATGGGTAGCGTCTAGTCTGACGGTTCTCCGTTCGTCATGCTCGTGGAGATCGAGCTCGAATTTGTAGCTCGGGTCGATTGGATAGTAGCTGAGTCCTTTGAACCGCTGTCGCTCCTGGGATGGGAGCGGCGATTGTGAATGCTCTCGAAAGAACCTGTCCTTGCCCTTCCGTATCATCTCG
>JASFTY010000411.1:0-4190 GCA_050050535.1 Gemmatimonadales bacterium
GGACGCTGCGTGCTCCCGCGGTCTGTAAGTTCAGCGGTACGCTCTTACCGTCCTCCTCAAGCGGTGACCTCATCGGTGCGGGCATGGGTCGGTTAGTGCTAGGCTCGGGTGAAGGGGGACGCGATCCGCATCTAGAACTACGTACGGTTGGTCAGAGGCCCACTGGGCTGGCAGGTATCCGGCTGCGTTGTCATCGCCCTCTGAGCTGATCGTTTGAATTGGGCGGTGAGGAGCGCGGCCGCGGCGGCTGGGGGATGCCGGCCTAACCGCGCCGACAGTTGACTCCCTCCGGGGCGCTTGGTAAACTAGAAACGCTGTTTCCCTCCCCTCCCGGGGCCTCCCCGTCCACGACCGAAACTCCTTCTGACCCCGCCGGTAGCGCCACATCCCAGAAGGCGACCGAGGAGACCATGATGAGAGGATCGATCGTAGCAGCGCTAGTGGTCGGGTCGTGCCTGGCCGTCGGGGCAGCGTCCGCGCCTCCCGCCCTGATCGCACAGGACGTGGAGATGCGGGGCCGCGTGACGGGCAAGCGACCGCCGGCGGCGTACTACGAGATGCTGGCCCGGGACCCGAGCGCTTACCAGTTCCGGCGCGTTTGGAAGGACTACGCGCGTCAGGTCCGGGAGCGACGTCAGGCGCTGGCGCGGGCGGGCGACTACAGGGGCCTGAACGCCCACCTCGAGGGTGTGCCGGCGTCGGTGACGCTGGCGCGAGCGTCGGGCGCGGCGGTGAGCGGCTCGTTCGACTTCCCGGTGCTACTCGGGCTGTTCAGCGATAGCACGCACGTCACTCTGCCCGATTCGGCAACGCTGGACAGCACGCTATTCACCACGATAGCGGCTCCGCCCCATTCGGTCACGACGTACTACGACGAGGTGTCGAACGGGCTACTGACGGTGAGCGGCGACGTCGTGAACTGGGTCACGGTGGACAGCGCCAGCACCTGGTACGAGGGCAGCAACAACGGCCTTGACCCGGGCACCGACCACACCGGCGACTTCATCGAAGAGCTGCTCGACGCCGCCGACGCCGCCATCGACTTCAGCCAGTACGACGGTGACAGCGACACGTATGTCGATCTGGTGGCGATCCTGCATCCGCTCCAGGATGGCGCCTGCCAGGGCTCATCGCACATCTGGGCGCACCGTTGGGTCTACAGCGGGTGGAAGGGGGCGCCCTACCAGACCGACGACGGCGTCTACATCGACGACTACGTCATTCAATCGGCCGTCGGCGGACCCAACAACGGGTGTGATGCCGCCCAGAGCATGGCGATCGGCACGATAGTCCACGAGTTGGGTCATGGCATCCTCGGACTGCCCGACCTTTACGACACAAGCCAGAGTTCGCAAGGGATCGGGCACTGGGGTCTCATGGGCGCGGGCAACTACAACACGCCGGCCAGCCCGGCCCACCTGAGCGCCTGGTCGAAGGACCAGGTCGGCTGGATCACCGTCCAGGCGGTCGCGCCCGGCTCCGACACGACCCGGCACCTGCTCAACCCGATCGTCACCGGCGATGCGGCGCTGCGGATCGACCTGGCCGGGACTACCGAGTACTTCCTGCTCGAGAATCGCCAGGCGCTGGGCTCCGACGCCGACCTGCACGGCGAGGGCCTGTTGGTCTGGCACGTGGCACCGGACGTCATCGCTCAGTATTGGCCATGGAACGAGGTAAACGCCCACACCCCCCACGGGGTCAAGCTCGAGCAGGCGGACGGGCTGGACCATCTCGGCCTCTACACGGCGAACCGGGGAGACGGCGGCGATCCCTATCCGGGCACGAGCTCGAACACAGAGTTCGGGCCGGCCACCTTCCCGAACACGAGACTGAACGACAACACCGTCACGGCGCTCCGGGTCGATAGCGTCACAGCGAGTGGCGATGACGTCGCCTTCCGGATCAGCGTCGGGCTGGCACCGGTCGTCATCCAGAGCGATACGCTCGACGGCGGCGTCATGGGGGCCAGCTATGCCGACACCCTGGAGGCGACGGGAGGCACGGGCAGCTACACCTGGACCCGGACGGGCGGCGACAACCTGCCCGCCGGCCTGATCCTCGACTCGGCCAGCGGCGCGATCTCCGGCGCCCCGGAAGAGGACGGCGATTTCGAGATCGAGTACGAGGCCGTCTCGGGGGTACTGTCAACCACCGACACGGTGACGATCCTCGTGAGCCGGCCGAGCCTGCTGCTCGACAACGTGGTGTACCACCTGCTGAGTCCCGTTCAGGTCCTGTCGCAGGATGAGGAGCGTTACCTCGACATAATCGGCAATCAGAACGGCCAGTTCGACATCGGAGACTTCCGGGCCTACCTGCAGTTTACCGGGGTCGTACCTGAAGCGCCGTCGGCGCAGCTGCTCGACCGCGCGGCCAGCAAGGAGGAAGGACGATGAGGCTCCACACAGGTACTAGGGTCGGTGCGCTGGCTATCGCCTGCGCCACGCTGGCCGTCACCGCCTGCTCCGAGACCTTCGACGGGACCGGCCCCTCGGGCTCGAATCAAGTAACCGTGGACGTCAGCGCCGCGGGCGGCCCCGCATCGGCGTTCCGCGTCATGGTCATCGGCCAGGGCATCTCGCAGCCCGTCGCGGTCAACTCAGAGGACGTTCTCTTCTCGTTCGCCTCCAACGACACGGTGCGGGTGGCGGTGATCGGTGAGCACTCGTCGGGACCGCTGTTCCGGTTCTCGGTGCCCAACGGCAGTCAGGCGAGCAGCTACGCCGTCGTCTTGATCGATGTCGCCGGCAGCGATAACGCTCTGCTCTCCGAGGCCGACTTCACCCTTACGGCCAGCAACTAGGCGGCGCGCACGGATCGCCCGACTCAGCGCATCTGCGTGTGAACTCGGGCGATCCGCGGATCGCTCGCGATGGCGCGGCCACCCTCGGAGTCCTCGAGCCAGCCGCGCACCCGCAGTTCACCCATCACCGAGTCCACCCGAAAGCCGTTCGCCTCCAGCCACTCCAGGTCACCCTCCTCCAGCGGGCGGCTGAACTCGAGCAGCACCCAGTTCCGCATAGCACGCGCCTCTGCTTCCGCTGCCGGAGCGACGGCACCCGGCCCCTCGGGCGCCGTGTCCGCGCCAACCGCCTCCGGCGCGCCGGCCTCCGCCTCCGCTGCCGCAGTCGTTTCCCCGGCAGCGGTTCCGCCTTGCTCGGCAGCCGCCTCCTCCGCCGCCGCGGCTGCCTCGTCCGTGCGCTGCGCGGCGCGCTCGCCGGGCCCGCAGCCCGGGTGCACGACCATGAGCGCAAGAACTGCGAGCCGCCACGCTTGCGCCGATATCCTCATCAGACCCTCCGGGGGTTCACGAGTCGTCTACCCGGCCAAGGGGGTTGTTGGGGGAACTCAGACCCAGCTGTCCACGGTTCCGGTGACCTTCTCGTAGCCCGTCAGCTTACCGTTCTCCAGGTCGATGCGGCCGAGGAAATCGTGACCGAACCGGGTCCGGATGTACTCCTCGATCGGCTCGCCCAGATACTCCGCCACCAGGCCGGCGATGACGCCGGCGTGAGTCACCAGCAGCACCGCATCGCCAGCATGACGAGACTCTAACCGATAGATGAACTCCACCGCCCGCACCTGCACATCGCGCCACGACTCGCCGCCGGGATAGTGAAACTGTCCGAGTACCGCGTCGCTCGGAAGCTTGCTCCAAACCTCCACGAAGCTGAGTCCGGTGAACTCGCCAGCATCGATCTCGGCGATGGCCTCCGCCAGCTCGAGGGGTACGGGCCGATCGAGTACTTCCTGGACGAGGGCCGCCGTCCGGCGGGCCCGATCCATCGGGCTCGAGTAGATGCATGCCAGATCGCGTCCCGCCAAATGGCGAGCCACCTCCAACGGCTGTTGCCATCCGGACTCGGTGAACGGCGAGTCCTCGCGCCCGATCAGAATCTGGCGGACGTTACCCTCCGTCTCGCCGTGCCGCATGACATAGATCTCGACAGCCATGGCCCAATCCTAGGCACCAGGCCGGTTCTGACAAGGGCGGCCGGCCTCCCTTGCTAGTTCGCCAGGTCTCACCTTACGTTGCCGCCGCTTTCCATGAGAGCGGCGTCGCGTACAAGTGTCGGGAGGGACTCCATGAACCTGCTGGTTGCCGTCGTACTCCTCTACCCACTGATACTCATCGCCGTCAGCATCTGGCGATCCCGAGCAGTCAAGAGCCACGCGGACTTCATGGT
>JASFTY010000412.1:0-4186 GCA_050050535.1 Gemmatimonadales bacterium
CTGCGGCACCAAGTCGATACCGTTCGCCGAGTACGCCTGCCAGATGAGCCTGCTGCACCACACGCGATCCTTTTCCAATCTCAACAACGGCTTTCGCAGGCCGAACAATCTGGCCGGAACATTGGTGACCAAGCCCGACCGATCGAGTTTTCGGCCTCTCAGCTTCAGCGCTTCTGCGACCACCTGCTGCCGCTGCTGCGGGCGCAGCTGCGGCGCGCGAAGGACGGTATAGCGATCGCGCCTGTATATCTTGCGCGGTAGGGGGGCGACCACCACGCCGAACCGTCCCGTCGTATGGATTATCTTGCCACCGCCGAGGTACAACATGCTGTGGACGTATTGGGAGCGCAGAAACAGGCGATAGATCAGTGCGACGGGTGACAGGCGGAGCGTCCGCGGGCTGGCGAGAATGATGTCCGCCTTCTGCAGCTTCGCCACGACGGCTCGGCGTCGCAACTCGCCGGACAGGCGATCGTACAGCCTGACGATCCACGCCCAGACGGCGGACAGCACAGCCTCGAGACGCTCGCCGATCGCGCGCCAGGCCGAGCGCCTCCTCCTCTTCAGCCTGCTCCATCTTATCGGATTCTTCATCGTGAGACGGGCCACCGAGACTCGACGTACCTATCCCGCCTAGTCTACGGACCCGGAACCCTGCAACGCAAACGGAACGGCAGGTCAGCGGTCAACATGCTTCGGCCTGTGATCGTAGGCGATCCCGGTTCCGGGGCCACCTGACACAGCGAGCCCTGCCGCCCGAGTGCGGCAGGGCTCTAGCGCGGCGACCCGGTACGGGCGCCAGCTCACATCACCGGCGGCGCGGCGGCCCCAGCTCCTTCCTGGTACAGCCAGGCCCCGGCGAGCGTCGCGATCGGAACCTCGAAGAATCCCCAGATCAGAGTGATCACGACGAGGTTGCCGGGGAACATCCCGCTGACCCCGAAACCACCGAACCCCAGTAGCCAGACCACGAACCAGACTGCCACACCCGTTATCACAGCGGTCTTGGGGCCAGGCCCGAACCGCGGTCGGATGGCTGCATAGAACCACACGAGCGCGATACCCAGCAGGAAGTTCCAGACGACGTACGCGATCATCACCCCCGCCCCTTCAGGCTCCGCAAGGCCCAGCGACTCCATAGCCGCGGCCCACCGGTCGCCGAGGATCAGCTCGTTGAGCACGAACTCGAGCACGGTCAGGACCACGCCGGTGAGCAGGCCGCCCAGCACGACCCGTCCGTAGTTGATCTTACCCATGAGTCCACCTCCTTGAGAGGGTCTGTGGGCACCAGGAACTACTGATTTCAGGAAATGGGCACGCACGAATATGCCGGCGCCGTCGCTCCGAGGCAATGGCAGCCGGCATCCCACGAGAAAGCGTCGTTGTCGTAGCGTCCAGCGTCCGGCCTCGTGTTCTGGTACAGCCGTAGCGCGTAGGCGAGTTCGGCTATCAGGAACGGACTGCAGCGGGACGCAGGGCCGCCGCTGAAGCACAGGAAGGCGGGATCCTCATGCGGGTGCTGCGCCCAGGCGGTCGTCGACAATACGCCGGCGCACAGAACCCAGGCCAGTAGCTATCTCACGTTTCCGGCACTACTTCACCTCGGCCGCTCTGCTCTTGCCGTAGGCGTGATCGCCGATGCGCCGGACACGGGCCATCTCCTCCTCATCGAGGGGCCCGGCCTCCAAGGCCTTGAAATTGTCCTCCATCTGCTCTGCCGTCTTGGGGGCCGTGATACAGACGTTCACATCGGGATGGGAGAGAACGAAGCGGTAGCAGTCGGCTGCGGTCAGTGGGCGCTCTCCTGCCGGCATGCGCTTGGGCTTGAGAAGCTTGCGCCAGCAGGTGGCCGTGAAGACCACGACGCCGTGACGGTTATCCTGCGGCAGGTGCGGGAAGACATCCTGCTCGGCCCCTGTGTGCACGGCGTTGTAGCGGACGTGAAAGAAGTCCACCGGCGCCCGCACCGCTCCGCGGGCGATCTCGCCGAGGAGAGGCCGATTGTGGCTGGACATCCCCAGCAAGCGCACCTTGCCGGCCTCCTTGAGCCGGTGTGCCCGGTCGGCGAGCTTCTGGCTCGAGGGCTTGCGCAGGTCCTGAAACAACAGATCGACCCACTCGAGCCCGAGCTTCTTCAACCAGCGCTCTACATAGCTTTCCAGACGGAAGACCCTTAGAAGCGGCCTCGCCAGTACGATACACAGCTCGTCGCGGTGGCCGGGCCCCAGGTTGCGGACGGCCTGCACCATGTTGCCCAGGTTCATGACAGGGGAGATGTAGAGATAGTTGATCCCGTACTCGTGAAAGGCCTTCTCGATGGCCGCAGCGGGTGCGCCGTAGCCCTGCGCCAACCCCATCCGGCTCACCATCAGTCCGGTCCTGCCGAAGGGAACTCGCTCCTTGAAGTCCATTCGCGTCCTCTCGTTTGCCAGCCTGCGGGGGCTGGGCAATCTACCGCGATGTGCTGATCAGGAGAACACCTGCGGCCTCTACGACTTTGTCAGCGCTCGGAAGGTGCCTGGAAAAAGAAGGTGAACTAGCTCCGCAGGCCAGGCCGCAGTGGACTGGCCGAGGTGCGCCTCACCGCCGATGCGATCCGTCGTCGACGGGAGCCGTCTCGGCGGCCGGTTCACGCCGGAACCGCCAGATCACCCACGTACCCGCCACGGCCGCAGCAACGACCGTGACCGCGAACGCGGGGTGCAGTCGATCCGCCGCAGCGGTGACGGCGAGACTGATCGAGACGGCCGCCCACATGGCGCCCAGCGCCATCCAGCGGGCGCGGGCCGGCATGGGACGGCTGCCGTCCAGGTACGGCAGGTAGGGCCGGAACCAACGCACGCGGATCAGTCGGTCCTCCAGCCACGGACAGCTGCGGGCGAATAGATAGGACGCGGCGATGAGGAATATCGTCGTCGGCAGCCCGGGCAGCAGGACACCCAGGAAGGCCAGCCCCACGCAGACCAGCCCCAGCGCCGCCAGCGCGACGCGCCGGGGTGATCGCGGCCATACCCTGCGGCAACGGCTGTCTTCCACGCTCGACCGTCCCTCTTGACTGACAAAGTGGGGGGCCGGAAGCGCGCTCCCGGCTCCGCACGGTCAACGATGACAGGACTCAGCGAGTTCCGTCGCTGGCCGTCCTAATGAACTCGTTCACGTCGATGCCCAGCTTGTCCGCGACACGAAGGCCGTAGTCCTCGTCCGCTCGGCCCTGGAGAGTCGCTGTCACTGGTGGTCCGGAGCCCTCGCGTCGGTCTCTGCCGCCGGACGCTTCAGCCGATGAGGATCAACTCCTTCTGGGGCTCGGCCAAGAACTGGGCTCCCTTTTCCGTCACCAGTGCCATTTCTTCGATAGTCACCACGCCGCGACCGGGGACGGTGAGGCGCGGCTCGATGGTGAAGACCATGTTCTCTTCGATGGTCTCGAAGGGCTTGTTGGCGTACTTCTCCCAGGCAGGCCCGAGAAGGGCCGTGCCGTCGTGGACGAAGCGCCCCACCTGGTGACCCAGGCCGTGGGGATACTCCTCGTAGCCCTGGGAGACGATGTGCTCCCGTGCGATCCTGTCGATCTCCACCCCCTGGACCCCCGGCTTCAGGGCCTGCCGGGCCATTTCGATCGACGTGACGATGGTGTCGAACCCTTTCATGACCTCTCCCGGCGCCGCCGCCTCTCCCTCCTCCAGCACGTAGAACACTCGCTGCATGTCCGAGCAGTAGTCATCCACCTTCACACCGAAGTCCATGTTCAGGATGTGACCTCGCTCTACCTTCCGCTCGGTGGGCCGGTAGTGGGCGCCGGCGGTGTCCGGCCCGGTGAAGACCGCGGGACAGTGAGTGGGATCCCACGCCACAACCAGGCCGCGACGCTCCACCTCGGCCGTCATGAAAGCGGCGATCTCGAGCTCCGTCTTCCCGGGAGCGATGAAATCCTTCACCAGCGAGAAGATCTCCAGCGTGTGCCCGATCGCCTTCTGCATCCGCTGGACCTCCGCGGCGGTTTTCCGGGCCTTGAGACTCGAGGTGACCCGCTCCGACGAGACCAGTCGGTCCTCGAAGCCGATCTCTTCCAGCATTCTACGGAGGGTCAGGTACATCCCGTGGGTGAGGCCGTCACAGGCTTCGCTGGTCTCGGAGAAGTTCACGGCGATGGTGGCCGGGTTCAGCGCCTTCAGCGCATCCTGGAGGT
>JASFTY010000413.1:0-4166 GCA_050050535.1 Gemmatimonadales bacterium
TAAGATCAAACGGATCCGCGGCGGCTATGGCGAGTTGTCGCCACAGTGGGCGCCGCCAGCCGACGAGGCCGTTCCCGAGTTCAGGGATCCCTGGATTCGGCGACTCGGCATCATTGGAGCGGGGATGCTGACGATCGCCGTCCTGTTGTTCCTGATCTACCACTTCGCGTTGAACTCCGGAATCAAGAACCTGCAGGCACTGGTGCAGTGACAGACCCATGATGCGAGCCCCACGAGCCCCTAGGGCTCCACGAGGTCCCCGCGCACCGCGGCTGCGGCGACCCAGATCGCCGCTACGCGGCAGGATGGCGCTGATCGGGGCGCCGAGTCTGCTGGTCTACGCGTTGTTGGCCTACTTGCTCGGCAGCTGGCTGCACCTGTACGGGTGGAAGCTCTGGGTCTTTCGCTTTGCCCTCTGGTTCCTGGGCATCGTCGCCTTCGGGCTCATCTACTGGTTCACCAAGCAGAGCCGCGGGGCAGCCGAAGAACAGGAGGTGGGTGACGAGGACCTCGACTCGACGCTAGCCGAGGCCCGCTCGCGGCTGTCCGCCTCGCCCGCCGCGCCCTCGGCCAGGCTCAGTGACCTACCGCTGGTCGTCTTCGTGGGCCCGGAGGGCAGCACCAAGACCAGTGTAGTCGTCCACTCGGGCCTCGACCCGGAGCTGCTGGGCGGAGCCGTGTTCCACGGGGATACGGTGGCGCCGACGCCGGGCGTCAATGTGTGGTACGCCCGTAACACTCTGTTCGCCGAGTTGGGAGGCGCTTTCATCGCCGAGCGAGAGCGGCTGGCCCGGCTGATTCCCTCCATTCGCTCGCACACTCTCGGCGCTGCTTTCTCCGGCCGCGCCCCGGCGCCCAGGGTAGCCGTCGTCTGCTTCAGTTGCGAGGAGCTGTTGAAGCCGGATGCGGCCTCGAGCGTCCCTGTGGCGGCTCGGGAGCTGCGCGAGATTCTCGTGGAGCTGGCCCACGGACTCGGGACCCAGCTACCGGTCTACGTCCTGTTCACCAAGGCGGACCGGATACCGTATTTCGCCGAGTACGTGCGCAACCTGTCGCGCGACGAGGCGCAGCAGGTATTGGGGAGCACTCTGCGCTGGCCGGTCCAGGACGCGGGTAAACGATCGGCCGACCGCGAGTATCAGCGTGTGAGCGAGGCGTTCCAGCGCGTATTCGACTCGCTGGCCGAGAAGCGCTTGCCGCTCTTGCGACGCGAGGCGGACGACGAGCGCCACGCCGGGGTCTACGAGTTCCCGCGCGAGTTCCGCAAGATCAGCTCACTGGCCACACAGTTCCTCGTGGACCTGTGCAGGCCGAGCCAGCTCAAGGTGAGCCCCGTCTTGCGCGGCTTCTACTTCGCCGGCGTGCGGGCCGTCGTGGTCAGCGATGCGGCATCGGTCGAGGCGCCGCAGGTCGCGCCGACCGCCGACGCGGATCGCATTGCAGCCACGCAGGTATTCGACGTACGACGACATCAACCGGACATCGACCGGACAGGCAGAACGGGCGCGGGATCGAGGAAGATCCCGCAGTGGGTCTTCCTCGAGCGCCTATTCAAGGATGTGATCCTCGGCGATCGCATGGCGATGGGCGTGACGCAGAGCAGCGCGCGTCTCAACCTGTGGCGGCGCGTGGCGCTCGCCACGGCCGTCGGCTTCTGCCTGATCCTCAGCACCTGCTGGACAGTGTCGATGGTCGGCAACCGGAGGCTGGTGGCGAGTGCGACGTCGACGGCTGCCGAGCTGCTGAGGGAAGAACAGATCGAGCCGGAGCTGCTCGACCGGTTCGCACTGGAGCGTATCGACGAGCTGCGCGATGACGTGGAACAGATCGTCGAGTGGGAGCGCGCAGGGCCGCCGCTGTACCTGCGCTGGGGTCTGTTCCAGGGTTCGGCGCTGTACCCACTGGTTCGCGATCTCTACTTCGAGCGATTCGAGAGCTTGATGCTGCAGCCGGCGCGCCGCACACTCCTCGACTCACTTCTCAACTTGCCGAACGAACCCGAGGCGACCAGCGAGTACCAGCCGAACTATAACTTGCTCAAGGCGTACCTGATGACGACCGGGTCGTGCCCGATCGACTCGGCGTTCCTGGCGCCCGTGCTGTGGGATCGCTGGTTGGACCAGCACGAGCTCGACCCGGAGCACCACGATATCGCGCGCCGGCAATTCGATTTCTACGCCGGGAAGTTGTGCTCCGATGAGGAGCATCCGTGCGTGGCCGACTACGATCCGCGTGCCGTCAGGCGCGCGCGCGCATTCCTCAACCAGTTCAGCGGTGCCGACCGCAACTACCAGTTGATGATCTCGAAGGCGAGCCAAGAGGTCGGCAGCGTACGGTTCGATGACCCGAGTGGAGCCGTGGTGAACCGGTACGACGTACCCGGCGCCTTCACGGTCAACGGTTGGCCGCTGGTGCAACGGGATCTAGAGCATGTCGATGAGCTGCTGATGGCGGAGGACTGCGTGATGGGCGAGGCGCTGACCAGTGGGCGCGACCTGCTGGGCCTGGAAGACACGCTTCGCAGCCGCTACCTGGACGACTACGTGGATCGTTGGCGCAGCTTCATGGACAGCGTACGGATTTCTTCCTTCCGGAGCACGAGCGACGCGGCTGCGAAGCTGGGCGAGCTGAGCGGTCCACAGTCGCCACTGCTCAGGATGCTGCACGCGGTGGCGGAGAACACGGCGGTGGACTCGGCGAACATCCGCCCGGCATTCGAGCCGGTCCACATCTTGACGCCGGCCGAAGAAACGGACCGCTACATCGGCGGGGCAAACCAGGGGTACATGGAGGCGCTGGCCGCCCTGCAAGTGTCGGTCGAGGCGGTGGCCCGCGCGCCGTCGGGCGCCCGGGACCAGCCGATCGAGCAGGCCTACGAGAAGATCAACGGCGCCAGGCTGGCCGCCCGGCAAGCGGCGCAAGGCTTCCCGAGCGAAGGGGCGGCCGGCGAGGTCGGCGGCACGGTCGAGCGAATGCTCAGACGTCCGATCGACGGCGTCGAGCGTCTGCTGGGCGCCATCCCGCGAGCCGATCTCAACCGGCAGGGCGCGGCGTTCTGCGCCGAGCTCCAGCCGCTGCTGCGCAAATATCCCTTCAACCGGAGCGCCACGACGGAGGCGACGCTGCAGGAAGTCAGCGCCGCCTTCAAGCCGGGAACGGGCAGGCTGTGGACGTTCTACAGCGAGTGGCTGGAGGACCTGCTCGTGCAGCGCGGCCCGTCCCAGTACGAGCGCCGGCCTGGGGCGCGGTTCACCATCACATCGGGGTTCATCGCCTTCTTCAACCAAGCGGCCGACTTCTCACGCGCTCTGTGGCCGGACGGTGCGACCGACCCCGAGTTCAGCTTCACGTTGAGGCCGCACTTCACGGAGTCGCTTCGCCGTGTGACGGTCAACGTGGATGGGCAACCGCGGGAGTGGAGTCCGACCGACGTAGCGAGCAAGGTTTTCCGCTGGTCCGGCGCGGAGGCACAGTTCGTCCGCGTATCGGGTCAGGTCATCGGGCGCGAGGAGGAACTGCGCCGGCACCTTGGTACCTGGGCGGTGTTCAAGCTGTTCCAAGAGGCGAGCTGGCAGACCAGCGCTGCCGAGCCGGCGATGCACACGGTGCGCTGGACCTGGCCGCTGCAAGACGAGTCGGTCACCCTGGAGGCCGAGCTCTACCTGGGGATATCGCCGATATTGAAGCCCGACTACTTCAACCCAATGAGGAGTTGCGTCAGCACGATCGTGCGGTAGCTCCGCGCGGTGTCGTGGCTGGCCACACGAGAGCTATGCGACATACACTACCGCTCATTCTCTTGGCGATCCTCATCGCCAGTGTCTGCCCGAAGGGGCCCGTCGACACCGTCGCGCCGGTGCTCAGCGGCGCACGGCTCTACTACGACGATGCCGCGGCCTTCCCTGATTCCACTCTGGAGGTCGTGCGTGACTTCGCGACTTGGCGAGGAGTGTGGGACCGCGCGACATCGATGCAGCCGTCGCCGCCGGCTCGCCCCACCATCGATTTCTCGACCGAGATGGTCATCCTGGCCGCCGCGGGCAAGATGCGGCCGGGCGACCAGATCCGGGTCGACAGCGCCGGGGTCCGGAACGACGTCTTCAAGGTCTTCGTTCGCACCATCGTCGCCTGCCAGCGCCTCGGGGCCGACGCCTACCCGTTCGAGA
>JASFTY010000414.1:0-4140 GCA_050050535.1 Gemmatimonadales bacterium
CAGACGACCATGCTGGCGTCGGAGACCGAGCGGATCGCCCGGGAGTTCCGGGCGGCGATGACGGAGCGCTACGGCGAGGGGAACCTGGACGCCCACTATCGTCACTTCGACACGCTCTGCAGCGCGACGCAGGACCGACAGGACGCCGTGACACGCATGATGGAATCGCCGCCGGACATCATGATCGTGATCGGCGGTTACAATTCGAGCAACACGAACCATCTGGCACAGATCTGCGCGCGGCACACGCAGACGTACCACCTAGAAGACTCCACGTGCATCGACCCAGAGGCGCAGACGATCAGCCACAAGGTTGTCAGGACGGACCGCGTCGTCATCGACAGCGATTGGCTGCCCACGGGGGCGGTCGAGGTCGGCCTCACCGCCGGCGCCTCGACCCCGAACAACAAGATCGGCGATGTCGTGATGCGCATCTTCGCTACCCGTGGGATCGACCTCGAGGCGTGGTTGGCCGACCAGGGTGCCGACGGCTAGCTCAGCGTTCCCGACCCCCGACCCGCAGACGGCGCAGCCCCTTACCGAAACCTATGACGATGGCATCGACGGCCAGGCGTTGGCCATCCGGGTTGCCGTATGCCGAGCGTACCCTGCCGGTGGCATGTTCGGACTCCAGGGTCCGCATCAGGACGGCGGCGACCGCGCTCGCCAGGGGCCAGAGAAACGGATCCTCGTCGAGCGTCGCGACCAGCGAATCCGTCGTCAGAATGGCCGCCAGATCGGGGAGCCTGTCCTCCAGCCTATCCTGCATCGCCGGATCACTTCTCAGCTCCGCCGCGGCGGTGTCGGCCACGCTCTCCTCCAGTGCCGCCCGGAATCCGTAGTACTCCCACGGGACGGGCGGTCGCTGGATCGGGCAGGCGAGCGCCGCCGCCAGCAGGAAGAGAATCGTCAGAGTCGTCGCCGCTACCCGTCTCACAATACCTCGCCGAACCCGTCGCGCGCCGGAACCTGCCGGTCGATGTTCAGTAATCAGTAATCAGTAATCAGTAGTTCAGTACTAGGTAGTCGCTATTAGACCTTCTTCGGGAACCAGGGAAAGAACGCGTTGGTCCGCTCGACATAGTCCCGGTAGCCGGGCTTGACATCCGCCAGCCTTCTCTCGAGTAGCGCGACGCCCGACACCCGCATCAACAGGACGGTCATGAGCAGCGGGCTGTAGATCGTCCAGAGCGCGCCCGGCGTCGCTGCGGCGAACAGGAAGAATCCCCACCAGACCATCGCGTCGCCGAAGTAGTTGGGGTGTCGCGTGTATCGCCAGAATCCGCGATCGAGGACTTTGCCGGCGTTGGCCGGGTCGCGCTTGAAGCGAGCCAGCTGCCAATCGCCGCCGGCCTCGAAGGCGAAGCCGACGGCGAAGACCAGAACGCCCAGCGCATCCAGCCAGGTCAAGCCTTCGGGCAGGGCGCTGGCTTGGGCCTGAAGCAGAGGAATCGAGATCGCCCAGAGCAGGAACGCCTGCAGCCAGAACACGGTGAACAGGCTGCGCCGGGGAAAGGTGCGCGGGTTGCGCTCTCTCATCTCGCGATACCGGTAGTCCTCGGGCTTCCCCCAGTTGCGGGCGAGGATGTACAGAGACAGGCGGAGGCCCCAGACCGTGACCGCGATCAAGACGAGGTATCCTCTCGCCGTCGTGCCCTCGCCCATGAAGAAGTAGAGCCAGGTCACGACCACGAAGCCCAATCCCCAGAAGACGTCGACGATGCCGGCGTCGCGCTTGATCAGGCTCACGACCCACACCAGGGTCATCAAGGCGACCGTTGCAGCCAATGCGGTCAGGGCGATGGACAAGATCATACCCCTGCGGTTAGAGCTGGGGCGCTCGACCCCAACCGGTGGTCGATCTCGTCACGAATCCGCTCGTGCGTCACCCGGTCGATCGGATAGCGCCAGGCGATGCTGATAGCGATCAGATTGCACAGGGTCGGCGTGCCGACGTACAGAAGCCGGAGCGCCCAGATCGCCGCCGGCGCCTGTTGACCCGAGCCGGGCACGTAGCCGGAGAAGTCGAGGATGGGAAACGCGAGGCCGGCGCTCAGAGCCGCCGCCAATTTCTTCACGATCGACCAGAATCCAATGTACTCGCCCTCGCGCCGCGTGCCGCTCGTCCACTCGTCGTAGTCGATCGCGTCCGCCTGCATGGACGGCGGGATCGCCATCACGCCCCCCACACCCAACGCCGAGGTGACGACGATGACGCCGAAGATCCCCGCGTCACCTCGCCCCAGCAGAAGCGCCGGGGCGAACGCCACCGTGTTCACGCCAAGCGCCAGCAGCCAGGCGCGCCGCTTCTCGAAGCGTCGTGCCAGTAGGATCCACAGCGGAACCGTCACCGTGCCGATCCCCAGATAGACCGCCAGGAACAGCGGGCCCGCCCCGCTGCCCAGCACGTACTGCACATAGAACAGGATCAGGGTCGCCGCGACGGAGAAGCCCAGGGCGGTCACCGCGTATGCGCTCAGCACGATGCGGAACGGACGGTTCCGCCAGATGCCCGCCAGGTTGCGCAGAAACGCCTTCGGTCGCTGGGACTCGGCCCAGCGGCGCTCGGGCACGACCAGCACACACCCGCCGATCAGCACGGTGACGAGCAGCGCGTAGACGAGCGCGATATCGAGGTAGCGGGCCCGTTCCCGGGCCAGGTCGCCCGTCAGGTCGGCTCCCACACCCGCCAGGATGGGGATCACCGCTGCGACCAGCGTTCCGGCCAGGACCGCCGCCTCGCGTGTGCCGAGCAGCCGGCTGCGCTCGTCGTAGTCGAAGGACAGCTCCGCGCCCAGCGCCTCGTAGGGCACCGTCACCATCGTCCAGAACAGGAAGAACAGAAACGTGAGGGCGCCCAGGTAGAGCCCTTCGATCAGCGGGTCCTCCGACGCGCGCGGAATCACGACGAGCAGAACGAAGCAGACGGCCAGCGGCGCGGCACCCGCCACAATCCAGGGGCGGCGTCGGCCCCAGCGGCTCCGCGTGCGGTCGGACAGCGCCCCGATCGCCGGATCGATGACCGCATCCCAAACGCGCGACAACAGGACGACCACGCCGAGCACGGTCAGGTCGATGCCGAGCACATCGGCGTAGTACTTAGGCAGAAAGACGTAGAAGGTGAGCGCCAGCGCGGCGAGCACGAGGCCCGGCGCGCCGTAGGCGGCGACGGTCAGTGGTCGAAGACGCGCAGCCGGACTCACGTCGGCAACCGGTCCGCGGCTGAGGCCGGACTAGCGGAGCAGCGCCTGTACATCGGCTTGCGAGACCCCCTCGATCTCGACGACCTTGTTGCGGCCCCGCTCGCCTTTCACGATCCTCACCGCCGATTTCGACACTTTCAGCTGCCCGGCGAGGAACGCCACGAGCTCCGAGTTGGCGGCGCCTTCGACCGGCGGCGCCGCCAGCCGGATCTTCAGCGCATCCCCGTGTGTGCCGGCGACCTCGGTGCGCGAGGCGCGGGGCTGGACCCGCACCTCGAAAACGACTCCGCCATCGCGCGGCTCGATGTGTACCATGGTCAGGAGACGCGGCGCGTCTTACGGCGCAGGAAGTCCATCATCAGGTACTGGCCGAGCGTGACGGTGGAGGTGAAATACGCCTTACCGCGGCACAGCTCCGACACCTTCTTGACGAACTCGACCAACGCGTAGTCCCGCGCCAGCATGAACGTGTTGATCTGGATGCCCGACCGGCGACACAGGGTCACCTCACGAAATGTCTCACTGAGGATCCGGGGATCGAGCCCCATCGGGTTCTTGTAGACCCGACCCGGGCCGACCGTGACCGCCGACGGCTTACCGTCGGTGATCATGATGATCTGGCGCATGTCCTTCTTCTGTGCGAGCAGCAGGCGGCGCGCGAGCCGGAAGCCTTCGGCCGTGTTCGTGTGGTACGGGCCCACCTGCGCTCTGGCCAGCTCGGCGAGCGGGATCTCCTCGGCGCCGTCGTGGAAGAGGACGACCCGCAGCGTGTCGCCGGGATACTGCGTGCGTATGAGATGCGCCAGGGCGAGCGCGACCTTCTTGGCCGGCGTGAAGCGGTCTTCGCCGTAGAGGATCATCGAGTGCGAGCAGTCGAGCATCAGAACGGTCGCACAAGACGAGCGGTACTCCGACTGATGCACGTGCAGGTCGTCGT
>JASFTY010000415.1:0-4139 GCA_050050535.1 Gemmatimonadales bacterium
TCTCATCGGGATGGACCGAGTCCTCCAGGTCGAGGATGATCCCGTCCGGGCGGTGGAGCCCGGCGTTGATCATCAGCTTGGGCTGGTTGCCCGGCAGGTAGAGCCGTGAGCGTCGCAGCCTGTCACGCTCGCTCACCGTCTCGCGATGCACGGTCCGTTCGGGCCGCGGGTCGCCCGTGCCCTCGGCTCCTGCCCGGCGCGCCGCGGCTTCCACGCGTGCGGCGATGGTGAACGGGAGGCCCCCTTTGTCGTCGATAGCTACACGGGCGTGCTTGACGCCGAGTGCGTCGAGTACGCGCTGTGCGGTCTCGCGGATCGAATCACCGTAGAGCGCGGCGACCCTGGATTCGATCTCCAACAGCACGCCGCCCTTTTCGGCCAGCTCGAGCTCGACGTGCAGGTCGGAGCGTACGTCGTCACCGGTCGGGCCCGCCGCGCCGTGTCCAGTGCCCGCTGACATCATGAGCCAGCTCCTCCTCAGCCCAGCCGCGCTATGATCGCGTCGGTCACCTGTGTGGTCGACGCTGCACCCTTGGAAATCGCCTCGGGGCCGCCCGCTATCCTCATCATGTCGTAGGTGCGGACCGCACCCTCTTCCACGACCGCGGCGATGGCGTTGCGAATCGCCCCCGCCTTGTCGGTCTCGCCGATGTGATCGAGCATCATGGCGGCACTGAGGATCATGGCAATCGGGTTCACGATCGGTGGGTCGAGTTTCTCGTATTTCGGCGCCGAGCCGTGGGTCGGCTCGAAGACCGCGACTTGATCACCGATATTCGCAGAGCAGGCGAAGCCGAGGCCACCCACCAGGCCGGCGAAGGCATCGGAGACGATGTCGCCGAACATGTTACCGGCTACGATCACCGAGTAGTCCTCCGGGTTCTTGGTCAGCCACATCATCTGGGCATCGATGTTGGTGGACCACAGCTGGATGTCGGGGTAGTCGGCATGTACCTCCTTCGCTACCTCCTCCATCATGCCGGACGTCTCGCGCAGCACGTTGGGCTTCTCGCAGATCGTCACCGACGGGTAGCCGTGCTTCTTCGCGTACTTGAAGGCGGCCTCGTTGATCCGGCGACAGGCGTTACGCGTGAACACACGGGTCGAGATCGCGATCTCCTCGCTGGGAACGCTCTCGAACGCCTTGAACTTCGGGTGAGTCGCCAAGGCTGCGCGTACTTGCTCCGGCGGGTTCGTCCACTCGATGCCCGCGTAGAGCCCCTCGGTGTTCTGCCGGAAGATGACCGCATCGACCTTCGGTTCCTCGATTCCGCCGCCCGGTGCCTGGCGCACGAAATTGAGCGGGTTGCCCGGAAACGAGCGGCAGGGCCTGATGCAGACATCCAGACTGAACTTCTGCCGCAGCCCGACGATCGGGCTGTAGTAGACGTATCCTTTGTCCTGGAGCTCGGGGCGCAGCTCCTTGGCGGCCTCCTTCTTGGGCTTGGAGGTTATGGCTCCGAACAGCCCCAGCTTGTGGCGCGCCAGCAGATCGAGGGTCGCCTGGGGTAGTGGATTGCCATCATTGATCCAGCAGTCCCACCCGATGTCCGCGTGTACGTACTCGGCTTCGAAGCCGACAGCGCCCAGGACCCGGATCGCTTCGGGGAGCACGATCTTGCCGATCCCGTCGCCGGGCATCTTTACCACTGTGCGTTTTGCCATGTCTCGTCTCTGGTTCTTTGTCCCAGTTCATCATTCCGTCGCGAAGTGGCCAGTGGCCGGTAACCGGTAACCGGTGAGTTCCCGGTTACTGGTCACCGTCTACTGGCTACCGTCTACTGGCTTGCCAGGCCAAGCCTCTCCCTCACCAAGTTCTCGATCCCGCCCGCCACGACCAGCGACTGTGGAACGCTGCCCAACGGCGGGAAATGGAAGTCTTCGCCGCGCACCGCAGCGCTGCCGCTGGCGAAGTCGATCTGCAAGAGGTCGCCGGGAACGATCGTGAGATCGCCGGCGGCGATGTTGTCGGCGTGTTGGCTTCTCAGGCGCTCGACGAGATTGGGGCACTCGATGCAGATGAAGCCGTTGTTGAACGCGTTGCGTAAATAGGTCTGCGAGAAACTGCCGGCGATGACCGTTGGGATGCCGGCGGCCTGCAGTGCCGTAGCAGCCTGCTCGCGGCTCGAGCCGGTGCCGAAGTTGTAACCGCCGACCAAGATGTCACCCGGTTGCACCCTACTGCGGAAGTCGGGGTCGTAGTTCTGCATCACGACCTGGGCCATCTCATCGCGGGTCAAGTCCTTGTACGTGTAGTCCTTACCGTAGATGCCGTCGGTGTTCAGGTTGTCCTGGGGAACGAGTACCAGGCGGCCTTCGATCCTCTCCGGGAAACCCGGTTGGATGGCTACGGTCTCTCGTTGCGGCTCCGCCTCGCCGTCGAGGACGGTGAAGCTGCGGGCGGGGACGCGGCCGTCGGAAGGCCGCGGGCCGGCGATGTAGCCGGCGACGGCTGAGGCGGCGACGACCTGCGGGCTGGCCAGATAGGCCCGTGCCTCCCGCGAGCCCATGCGGCCCTTGAAGTTGCGGTTCGTGGCCGAGATCCCGATCTCACCGGGTTCGAGGAGGCCGACGCCCAGACCGATGCACGGCCCGCACCCGGGGGGCAGGGGGACGGCACCGGCCTCGAGCAGAGCGCCCCAGGCGCCGCTGGCTTCGGCGTCGCTCTGGACCTCGGCGCTGGCGGCGGCGACGTATAGATCGACACCCTCGGCGACCTTCTTGCCGCGCAATACAGCGGCCGCCGCCTCGATATCCTGCAGGCGGCTGTTCACGCACGAGACCAGGTAGGCCTTCTGGATGGCGATCTTGTCTCGCTCGATTTCGGCGACCGAGCGCATGACCTGAACGGTATCGGGCCCCGAGACGTGAGGGCTCACGTCGCCGAGGTCGAGCTCGATGCGGGCGGCATAGGAAGCGTCGGGGTCAGGGCGCGGCGGATCGCTGGACCAGGCGGCGAGTTCGGCATCGCTGAACCGCTCGACGCCGGCAGCCGCGAGTCGCGCCCTACGCGTCTTCAGGAATTCGACTGTGACATCGTCCACCGGAAACCAACCGACCAGGGCTCCCCACTCGGTGGTCATGTTCGCGATGGCCATCCGCTCGTCCATGCTCAGCTTCGCCACACCGGGTCCGCCGAACTCCACGGCCGCGTTCAGGACCTCGCCTTGGTTGTAGAGCCCGCAGAGGGTGACGATCACGTCCTTGCCGGTAGCGCCGTCGCGGAGCTCGCCGTCCAGCACCACATGGACCGAGCGCGGGATCTGCCACCAGAACTCGCCGGTACACCAGATCGCTGCCGCATCGGTCCGGACCACGGGTGTGCCCAGCGCGCCCAGTGCCCCGTACATGTTGGAGTGCGAGTCGGAGGCCACGACCAACGAGCCCGGCGTTACGTAACCCTGGGCGACCATGATCTGATGGCCGATCCCGGTCCCCGCAGGATAGAAGTCGACGCCCTGATCGCGTGCGAATGCCTCGATATCCCGATACTTGGCCAGGTTGGCTTCCGACGTGTTCTGAATGTCGTGGTCCAGGGCGAAGACCGGCTGACTCGGATCGTGGATCTTGGCTGCACCGATCGCATCGAACTTCTTCATCACCGCTGCGGTGTTGTCGTGCGTCATCACGTGGCGCGGCCGCAGCGAGACCACATCACCCGCGCGGAGCGGCCGATCGGGACCCTCGCTCAGGTGCCGTTGGGCTATTCTCTCTACGATCGTTTGACCCATGCTGCGTTTCTTTCTCCGGTTCTGTTGCGCGTGTGGGCAGTGAGCGGTTGACGGTGGGCGGAGCCTTCAGTGGCACGATTCCACCGCTCACTGCTTACCGCCTACCGCCTACCGGTCTGCCTTACACATGTCCATCAGCGCCGACACCGAATCGAGCTGCTCGAGCTTCCAGACTGCGTCCTTGAGTCGTGTCCTGGCGCCGTCGGAGAGCACCGGCGCGGCGAGGGCGTCGAACTTCTCTTCGATCTCCTGGTCGCTGAGTGGGTTGCGTGGATCGCCTTTCGGGTAGTCGAGCTGCTCGGTCAGCTCGTCGCCGCGCGCGGTCGTTATAGTCACTATGACTCGCTGCAGCTCGGGGAACACCGCTTCGATGTCCGGATCGGCGGTGACCTCGACCTTCTCGAGCTG
>JASFTY010000416.1:0-4136 GCA_050050535.1 Gemmatimonadales bacterium
AATCGTCGCCTTGCCCGCCTGCTCACCCCGCTCCCGCAGCAGGTCCGCCAGGTCGTCCACCGATTGGTGATGCTCCGCCTCGAACAGCACCATCGCGATCGCCTCGCGCTGATGCGTCACCGGAAGGCGGTTCCGGTGAAGGTAGCTGCGGAACAGGTCCATCATCAGCAGCGCACAGCCGATAGGGGGGCCTGGGGTGACGACCTGCGAGGAAGGAGTGGAAGCGTTCGCCTCGGCCATACGTGCGCTAACTCACATTACCGCCGGCGGAGGGTTCTATTCGTTGACTGATTCTCATTTTCAACAACGATAATAGCCTCCGCCACTCCCACGCGCAATCGCCGCCCGCCGCGCTAATCGCCTTCGGCCGCAGCGCTCACAAAGCGTCGTGGCGGCCGAAGGCTAGGCCCGGGCCAGTCGCTTCGGCACCTGCACGGCCAGCGAGAGTGCCAGGCCGGTACAGATCAGGAGGTAGACGAGCAGCGGCCGGAGCTCCGCGGCGGCGGCCATGACGTTGCCGTCCCTCCAGGCGACGTTTGCCTGCAGGGCCGAATAGGCGGGGGGCAGAACAACCTCCAGGACCCGATAGAGGGGGCCGAGCCACATGGCGTCCCGGAAGCCCGGCAGCGCGAAGCCGGCGAAGAGCGCGGCGTAGGCGAACAGTCCGCTGTTTCGGGCGCCGAGTGCGGAACCTAGAAAGGAGAGAACAGCCAGGGTTGTCGGGATCCAACCGAGCGCCACGACCGTGCGTGCGATATCGATCACGGCCACCACGCCGATGGACGCCGGCAGCGATGCGATACCGATGGCCAGGGTTGCGACGACGGACCAGGCGACGGCTGCCAGGATTCGAGCCAGGTAGTATTCGAGTACACCGAGCGGTTTCTGCAGCCAGAGCGCGGCGAATCCGAGGCGGACGTCTTCACCCAGCCACGGACGGCAGAGCGGTGCCGAGACGATCAACGCCACGAGGATGAACCGGCTCCCGAACCCTTCCGCCGACCCACCCTGCATAGCCACCGCTGTCCCCAGTTCGAACAGCGAATAGCCACCCAGTGCCCCGGCGAGGTAGAGCCGTCGGTTGCGGACGACATCGTCCGCCATGAATCGGAATAGGGCCGCAGCCAATCTGACCGGTCGCGCTCGAGTTATCATCGGCCTCCGCAGCCCTCGGTATCGTTGTGCACGAGCGAGTGAAACAGGTACTCGAGGTCGAAGGGCCGCCGCTCGATGGACTCGACGCTGCCGCCCGCTGCTTCAACCCGCGTCGCAAAGGCTCGAGCCGATCGCGCGTCGCTGAACGCCGCCTCATCGGCGGCGAGCACTATGCCGCCGAGCTCCGGGCAAAGCGCCTCGGCCCGCGCCCACGCTCCCGCTCGTCCCGTACCCAGCAACACGACCCAGATCGCCGATCGCTCGGCCAGCTCGTCTCGCGAGCTTCTACCCAGCAGCCGACCGTGTCCGAGGATCAGCATCTCATCGCAAATCCGCTCGAGCTCCAGCAGGTTGTGCGATGAGACGACGACCGTCCGTCCCCTCCGCTTAAGCCCGCGTATGACACTCCTCAGAATACCGACCGAGGCCGGGTCCAGGCCGTTGGCAGGTTCGTCGAGCAGCAGGAGCTCCGGGTCGCCCAGTAGCGCGGCGAGCAGACCCACCCGTTGCCGGTAGCCGTGGGACAGCGTGCCCACGACGGCGTCGGCCCACCCCCCGAGAGCCAGCCTGCCCACGTAGCGGTCGATCGCCTCCTGCACCACGGGCCCGCGCAGTCCGCCGAGCCGCGCGATCAGAAGAGCCAGCTCCCGGACCCGGACGTTACCCGGCAGCCTCACCTGTTCCGGGAGGTAGCCGATCCCGCGGCTCCGTCTGTAAGCCGCCGGGTCAGTCCCACCTACCGCTACGCGACCCTCTTGCGGCCGCATGAAGCCGAGGACCAGACGGTAGAGCGTGGTCTTGCCCGAGCCGTTCGGCCCCACGAGCCCGACGACCATGCCACGCTCGATAGCGAAGCTCAACCGCCGGAGCGCCGCCTGCCCGCACCGCCGGTACCGGTAGCTCACGTCCTCGACCTCGATCAGCGGACGACCGTCAGCCAGGCTCATCTGTCCGGCCTCCGCACAACGGCGATCCCCGGCAGATCGAGCTCTGAGCGGGCGAGCAGATAGATGTCGGCGGAACCGCTGGCCAGCTCGCTCGCCCGTAGCTCGACCGCGAAGCTGCCCCGGAACTCTCCGTCCGCCTCGAACCAATCGATGATCGCCGTGCTGCTGTCGCCCCGCTGGGTCAGCGCCCAGATGCTCGCGTCCGACGCCGTCGCCAACCGCGCCACGTGCGCGCGATACTTCGGGATCGGGGTGCCCGACGGCCCCGCACGGCCCACGGCCGCGAACGCGCGCCGCACCCGCTCGCGTATCGCCTCTATCTCCTCATCGCTGCGCGTCAGTGGCGCGACCTCGGGCCGTCCGATCTCCTGGACCACTCCACTACGACCGCCGACCCGCAGAATCGTGTAGTCGGGACCGGGCGGCGCCAGCAGCAGGTCGCCCGCCGACGTCGCCGCCACCGCATAGGTGTGGTTCCTGTACGGCCGACCGGGCTCCTCCGTGCCCGGCACTTCCAAATCGCGAAAGCGCGGCCGCCCCAGCACCGTATCTACGGCCACCACGCGAAACTCGGCCACGTCGTCGGGCGGAAAGAGGTCGGTCTTCACGTAGAAGCTGTCCGCCCGCGCAGCGACGATATCCGTCGCCAAGCCCGGTCCCGCCCGCACCGTACCGGCCAGCCTACCATCACCGCGCCAGAACGTGACGCGGCCACTCATCGACAGAACGGCAGCCAGGCCGCTCGGCCCCACCGCCAGATCTATCGGACGCCTGTATTCGCCCGGCCCGTCACCCTCACGACCCAGCGCGCCCACATACACACCGCTCTTCAGATCGTAGATGCGCAGTTCCGGCGGCTGCGTCTCCAGGACGTACAGGCGCTCGAGAGCCTCGTCGACGGCCAGTGCGATCGGCGCCGCCAGCGGCGGCTCGCCTGCCGCGTCGGGCGGCACGAGCCAGCTGGCTTCCAGGTGCAACGCCGCTCCGCCGTCCGCCGCCTCGCCGCCACCCACACCGGGCCCGCTCGCCGATCCGCGCCTCCCGGACGGCCGGTCCCCGCACGCCACCAGGGAAAGCGTTGCGGTCACGATAGCGACCGCAACGCCGACCCGGGTCAGCCGGTAGTCGATGACCACCGGCTACTCACGCTCAGGCTCGGGGTCCAGCAAGCCCGCCACACACCCCTCCACACAACCTTTGTACATCGACTCGCACTTGTCTTTCCCGATGAAGATGCCCATGAAGACATAGCAGCCACCGCCCACAAACGCGCAGTAGCCCTCGCACGCAGCACGCTCGGGAGTCGCCACAGCCGACGGCGGCGCGCCCGCAACGCCGAGGAGCAGTAGCGCAGATACCACCAACGCACGTCGCATCCAACCACCTCCTCCCTAGGTCAACATCCTGATCAACTGCCCCATCGAGCAGCCCAACAGACAGCCCGCGATGTACGCCCCGCACTTCACCGAGTCGAGGTCGTCGCACCGCTCGACCGCCTTGTCGGCGCAGACGTCCTCGCAATCCCGCGCCAGCGCCGGCGCCGGTTGCCCCAACGCCAGTGCCGTAAGCGCCGCCACCAACAGCAGCCTCCTCTTCATCGGCCCGTCCTTTCCTCTATGATTTGGGACCCCTGAGGGCCTCCAGCGCACTCAACAACGTGTCCACAGCAGCACCATCGAGACTCCCCTGCCGCAAGAACAGCACAACGCCATCCCCGCCGACCAGCACCGTCGACGGCACGAGCCCGATGCCCAACGCACCGCTCAGACGCCTCGCATCCCTCGGAACCACCGCCAGCGTCGACGGCAGATGCCGCCGCGCATAGGCCCGCGCCGCTGACCGGTCTCGCTCCAACGCCACCGACAACACCGACGCCACTCCCTCCGCCGCCCTCACCACACCTTCCCACGCACTCAGGTTCGCGTAGCACGCCGGACACCTCGAGCTGTAGACCAGCAACAGCGCCGCCTCCTCGCCCGGCACCACGATCCGTTCCCGCCCCCGCCCCAGACCCCCTACCCGCTCACCCACCCG
>JASFTY010000417.1:0-4129 GCA_050050535.1 Gemmatimonadales bacterium
GAGGTCGAGACCCCGACGCTCGAGGCGACCAGACTGGGTCACCCGCTGCTACCCGACGACGTGCGGGTGGTCAACGACGTCAAGGTCGGACCGCCCGGCACTTTCCTGTTCGTCACCGGCTCCAACATGTCGGGCAAGAGCACGCTCCTGCGGGCCATCGGCACGAACGCCGTGCTGGCACGAGCCGGCGCTCCCGTCTGCGCCTCGTCGATGCGCTTGCCGCCGCTCAACCTCGAGACGAGCATGCGGGTACACGACTCGCTGCCGCAGGGGCTCTCCCACTTCATGGCCGAGCTCACGCGTTTGAAGCGCGTCGTCGAGAAAGCGCGCCGCGTGCGTCGCGCTGGAGACGGAACGCTGCTCTACCTGCTCGACGACGTCCTCCAGGGCACCAACACGGCGGAGCGCCGGATCGCCGCCCGCAAGATCATCATGCATCTGCTGACGCAGGGCGCGATCGGCAGCGTCACATCCCACGATCTGGCACTCGCCGATACCGAGGAACTGTCGGCCGCGTGTGACCCCGTGCACTTCAGCGAGCAGATCCAGGAGGGCCCCGACGGACCTGCCATCTCGTTCGACTACCGACTTCGGCCGGGCGTCGCCACATCGAAGAACGCGCTCAGGCTGCTGCAGATCGTCGGCCTCGACGAGCCACTTGCCAAAGATGAGTGGATCCGAGAATCTAACTAGCTCGCTATCCACTTCGTCAGCACGCTGGGAGACTCACGATGCTCGCTGCCATAGATCCGTTGCTGATACCGATCGTCGCCATAACCTGCGCAGTGGGCATCCCGGCGGTAGCGTTGGCGGCGCATCTCGTCCTGCGCCCGCTGGTCCGCGACATCACCCAGGCGATCAGCGCCGGCAAGACGCAGGTCAACGAAGATGTCGAGCGACGCCTCGCCAGGCTCGAGGACGCCTACGAGCACCTCGACCAGAACGTCACGCGGCTCATAGAGGCGGAGGAGTTTCGCCGCCAGCTCGAGAGAGGGAAAGAGGAAGGCTATGGAAATCGACCTTAGCCACGGCCGTCCCGCGGCGACCGATCTGGATATCCACCCGCTGATCAGCCACCGCTGGAGCCCGCGTGCGTTCTCCGCCCAGCCCGTGGAGCACGACAAGCTGAAGCTCATGCTCGAAGCCGCGCGCTGGGCACCCTCGTCCCGTAACGAGCAGCCCTGGCGATTCCTCGTCGCCACAACCGAGGAACCGGAATGGCTCGCAAGGCTGCAGGGCTACCTCGTCGAGGGTAACGCCTGGGCCAAGGCCGCCCCCGTCCTCGTCGCATCCGCCTATCGCACCAGCTTCTCCCGCAACAACCGGCCCAACGTCTCGGCGCTCCGCGACCTGGGCGCCGCGGAGGAAAACCTGTTCTTGCAGGCCTTCGCCGCCGGGCTCGCGATGCACCAGATGGGCGGCTTCGATCGCGAACGGCTCAAGCGCGAGCTGCTACCCGACGGCTTCGAGCCGGGCACGATGATCGCCATCGGCTACCCGGGTGACACGCAGCAGCTGCACGCAGACCTGAGAGAAGCTGAAACCCGCCCGCGAGAGCGGAAACTGCTCAGCGAGGTCGTTTTCGGGCCCGCCTGGGGCGAGCCGGCGTCTTTCGTCTAGTACGCGAACCGATAGCCCAGGCTCACGCTGACCGAGGGATTCAATGCGTCACTCAGGTCTTCGTCGAGCGGGATGCGAAGCTGCGCTCCCGGCTGGAACCTACCGAACAGCAGGCTCACGAACATGCCGACCTCGTGGAAGGTCCGCTCACCAAGGTCGAGATCGGTCTCTGTCGCCAGCAACCGACCGCTGAACCCTGCGCCCACGGCGACCCGCTCGCCGTCGTACCAGGCCTGAGCGCTGTACAGCGCCCACAGCTCGACATCATCTCTCAGAGCGTCGCCCGTGTCTATCCACAGCACAGGCGCCAAACGCAATCTCAGACCCAGGCCGGGAGTCGTCCGCGACTTATAGTCGACCGCTGCGTGGATGGAAAGGACGTCGGGCAGATAAGCTTCCCACCGGTTGACCAGGTCGGCATACTGTCCGACCTCGGCTGCCAGCGCGCCATCGCCCTCACTGGGCGCCAGTGGTAGGCGTACCCCGAACTCTCCCCTGGCCGCAGACTCGCTCCCGCGACCCTCGATCCCCACGTAGATATTCCCAAACGCGCCCGCCGACTCGTCGATGAATCCGTCATCGATACTGGCATACGTGAACGGTAGCTCGCCCACCAGTAGCATGTTGTCGCCCAGCGGCCAGCGCACCGACAGATACCAGCTGGTGGTCAGGAAGCTTAAGTCCGGGCCTTCGAAGCTCGGCTTCAGAGCCTCGAGATAGACTGCCCGGTCGCTCTGCGGCTCCAGCCAGATCGACTGGGCTGCGAGCCCCGAGGGCACCACAACGGCGACCGCACACAGCGCCGTCGCGGAAACCACGGAATTCACGAGTCTCATGACATCACCTCCGTGCTAAAGCTTGAATTGCACTGGCAGGCAGGACGGTACCCGCCACCACGTCTCAGCCGGCATTCAACCGCCCGGCGGTCAAGAGAAAGTCAAGCGTTCTGCGCCACGCTTGCTGGCTGGCATGTCTGAGCGCTAGAATCCGGCTTGATCATTCCCCTGCAGCGAACGAGAAACCGTGCCAACGCCAGGGAGACCATATGCGTAAGCAATACTACTACCTACTCCCCTTCGCCCTCACCGGCCTCCTGGTCGGTTGCCAGGCGGAGGAGGGCAGGATCGAGGCCCGTCAGGTCACTCAGTACACGATCGAGGACTTCCTCGGCACCACTAGCGTATTCGGGTCATCGTTCTCGCCGGACAAGACCAAGATTCTGGTGAGCAGCGATGAGACCGGCGTCTACAACGCCTTCGCCGTACCGGTCGATGGAAGCGAGCCGATCCAGCTCACCGAGTCGACGACCGACGCCGTCATGGCCTACTCCTATTTCCCGGACGATGAACGGTTCATCTACGGGAGCGACCAGGGCGGTAACGAGCTCACTCACATCTACGTGCGCGAGCTCGACGGAACGAGTACCGACCTGACGCCCGGTGAGGGCCTGAAGGCAAGCTTTCTCGGCTGGGCTCAGGACGACCGCTCGTTCTTCGTCAGCACGAACGAGCGTGACAACCGCTTCTTCGACGTCTACGAGATCAGCCTCGACGGCTACGACCGTACTCTGATCTATCAGGACGAGACCGGTTACCAGTTCGCCGATGTCTCGCCTGACAAGCGCTATCTCGTTTTCGGGAAGCCCGAGACGACGAATGACAGCGACATCTACTTGTTCGACCGCGAGACCGGCGCGATGGAGCATCTCACGCCGCACGAGGGCGAGATCAACTATCAGCCGATGACGTTCAGCCCGGACGGCTCGAGCCTCTACCTGCTCACCAACGAAAACAGCGAATTCGCTTACCTGGTCCGCCATGACCTCGAGACCGGTGAGCGCTCAGTTGTGGAGCAGACCGACTGGGACGTCTGGTACGGTTACTACTCGAAGCACGGGAAGTACCTGGTCGTCGGCATCAACAACGACGCCCGCACCGAGATCAAGGTCTACGACGCAGCGTCGATGGAGCAGGTGACGCTGCCCGAGCTGCCTGCAGGCGACATCACATCAGTCGGCTTCTCGCGCGACGAGCAACTCATGGCGTTCTACGTCAGCAGCAGCCGCCACCCGCGCGATCTCTTCGTCTACGACTTGGCCGGTGACGAGCCGCGACAGCTTACCAGCTCCCTGAACCCGAACGTCGACTCGTACGACCTGGTCGATGGTGAGGTCGTCCGCTTCACGTCATACGACGGCGTGGAGATCCCCGGCATTCTCTACCGGCCGCACCAGGCGAGTCCCGAGGCCATGGCCCCGGCGCTGGTCTGGGTACACGGCGGCCCCGGCGGCCAGTCGCGCGTCGACTACAGCGGACTCATCCAATACCTGGTCAACCACGGCTACGTGGTCTACGCCATCAACAACCGGGGCAGCAGCGGCTACGGCAAGACGTTCTACAAGATGGACGACCGCCAGCACGGTGAGTCCGATCTGGCTGACTGTGTGGTGAGCAAGGAGATGCTGATCGCCACCGGCTACGTCGACCCGGAGCGGATCGGGATCATCGGT
>JASFTY010000418.1:0-4123 GCA_050050535.1 Gemmatimonadales bacterium
CGTCGTCACGCTGACCCTGCCGCCGCTGCGGGATCGGCGTGAGGACATCGCCGAGCTGGTGGACAGCTATATAACGCGGTTCCGCGTCCAGCTCGGCCGCCCCGTCAGGGGGATCAGCCCCGAGGCGTTGCAGGCGCTGGAGAGTTACTCGTGGCCGGGGAACGTTCGCGAGCTGGTCAACGTGATGGAGCGGGCCGTTCTTCTTTGCAAGGGCACGGAGCTCAGCGTGGAGGACCTGCCGGACATCGTGGTCGCACCGGCAGCGCGTGAGTCGGCTGGGGAGATGGGAACGGCACGGAGCAGCTTGCTGGGGGATGGCGACCTGCTGAGTCGACCGCTGGACGCTGCTCGGGTCGAGCTGGTCGAGCGCTTCGAGCGTGAGTACCTGGCGCGGCTGCTGCGATCGACGGGCGGGCGGATCGGAGAGGCGGCCCGGCAGGCGGGCATCAGCCCACGCACGCTCTACAACAAGATGAAGCGATACGACTTGAGCAAGGAGGATTTCAAACCGTAGACGGAGGTGGGAGGTGAAGAGGGGGAGTAGTCGGGAGAAACGCACACCCACGGAGGGTGTTCCATGTACTCGAGAATAGTTGTCCCGGTCGATGGGTCCAGCTTCTCGGAGCACGCCATAGCCTACGCCGGCGCTATCGCACAGCGTGCGGGCGCTCGACTGACCGTCGTTCTGGTGCATTCGCCGCTGGCACGATATGCGGCATCCCTCGCCCCGACGCCGCTGTTCGAGGAGTGGGAGAGCCGCCACCGGCAGCAGGAGGCGGCCTATCTCGAACAGCTGGTCGGCCGGCTCCAGGATCGGGGACTGCGTGCCTTTGCGGAGCGGTTGGAGGGCGAGGTCGCCCACTCCCTGATCGAGCGAGTCGAGTCCGACGCCGACTTGCTCGTCATGGCGACCCACGGGCGAGCCGGTCTGGAGCGGGCCTGGCTGGGAAGCGTCGCCGACGAAGTCGTCCACCACGTCAAGCTTCCCGTGCTCCTGGTCCGGCCGCAGTCCGAGCTGGCCCCGCGAGATGTGAGCTTCAAACACGTCGTCGCGGCGACCGACGGATCGCAGGCGGCGGCCGCTGCCGTCGGGCAGGCGGTCGAGGTCGCGCGATTGTTCGAGGCACAGCTGACGCTGCTGCGCGTTGTGTCGGTACCGGCCGGGCTGTCGTCGCCCTACCTACCGCATGCGGCGGCCATGGATCGAGAGATCACGGAGCGACGGAAGCAGGAGGCCGAGGCGTTCCTCGAGAAACTCGCCGAGGAGCTCGACTGCGGAGCGACTGTGAAGGCCCGCGTCCCTCTGGCCTACCACCCGGCGCGCGGGATCCTGGATGCGATCGACGATTTCGGGTGTGACCTCGTCGTCGTCGGCACGCGTCGCCATACTCGGCTGGCCCGCATCTTTCTCGGCAGCGTCGCCGACAAGGTCGCCAGAGCTTCGGACGTGCCCGTACTGATCGCGCACAGCGACGAGTGATCGCGGGGCGTCGGCACGCCGCAGGCGGATACGCGCTTCGACGGACCCGCCGGCGACGGTCGGGCCGGCGTCAGGCCGGCTGCCAGGGAGTCCTATGGGTGGAAGAACGCGATGAGAATACTCAACAGCACGCCGATCTGGCCGATCCAGAAGACGAACATCCAGCGGGTGATTCGCGCCTCGAAAGCGCCCATATCCGCGCGCAGTCGGCCGATCTCCGAGTGCAGCTCGGTGCGTAGCCCGCCGATCTCCGAGCTCAGCGCGGCGTGGAACTCCGCGCGCAGCGCGCCCACCTCTTCGGCCAGCCGGCGCTCGAACCGACTCGCGGCGATCTCGATCACATCGCCTCGCGTCTGCACACTCGCCTCGTTCAACAGATCCGCTAGCGCCCAGACGCCGTCCGCCCCGAGCTTCTCCCGCAGCACTTCCGGGATTGTGAGGATCAACGGACCACCCGTTCGGCTCCCGAGTCCATTGTAAGCTCGCCGCGTTCCGGCGAGCAACGGTCGGAAGGAATGTGACAGCTCGCCGTCAACAGACGATCGACCGGGGCGGCGGTATTCCGCCACGGCACGACACGCACTTCTTCTGTGTGAGCTGGGTATCTGCCATGTCAAACTCCGGTCCGGCGCGCCGCCGCCTCGGCGCCCGCGCCGACCACCAGGCCCGGCTCCCGTACGGTCGTGGCCGCCCGTAGCCGCGCGATCTCCTCGGCGCTGTACCCGGCGTCACGCAGTTTCCTGTCCGTCTCCAGCGTCTTCACCGCCACCTTCAGCGTACCGAGGGCGAGCGTCGCGCAGCGGTGGCGAAAGCCGACGAGCTCTGGTCCCAGCACCTCGATCATCTCCTCGTACGATAGAGCGAGCACGTCCCGAAAGGCCGGTCGCTCGCGGTTCACCCGCTGGAGGAGGATCGAGGCCGCCGCCTGGCTGATCGTGCAGCCCCTCCCCTCGAACGCCGCCTCGACGATCCGCTCGCCGTTCGCGTCGGCCTTCAGCTGCAGCACCACGACGTCGCCGCAGCCCGGGTTGCCGCCGGGCATCTCGATGTCGGCGTCCGCCAGCCGACTCTTGTGTCGCGGGTTCTGGTAGTGATCCACCAGGAACGCAATCGCCGTCTCACGATCCATCTGCAGTCGCTCTACGCTCGCTCGATCGGCGCCCGCACCGAGTTGCCCCACTCGGTCCACGAGCCGTCGTAGTTCCGCACGTTCTCGAAGCCCAGCAGATAGGTGAGCACGAACCAGGTGTGCGACGAGCGCTCGCCGATCCGGCAGTAGGCGATGACCTCCTGGTCCGCCTCGAGACCCTGCTCCTCAACGTAATTCGCCTTCAGCGCCGCCGCCGGCAAGAACGTGTGAGTCTCCGGGTCGATCGCCCGGCCCCACGGCACGTTCCGCGCGCCGGGGATGTGGCCGCCGCGCAGTGCGCCCTCGTTCGGATACTCGGGCATGTGCAGCCGCTCACCCCGGTACTCCTCCGGGCTGCGCACGTCGACCAACGGCTTCTTCAGTCTGATCTGATTGAGCACATCCTCGCGGAAGGCGCGGATGCGGCCGTCGTTCCGCTCGCCCAGCGAGATGTTACCCTCCGCGTAACGCGGCACCTCGGTCACCAGCTCGCGCCCCTCATCAGCCCAGCGGGCCCGGCCGCCGTCCATCACCTTCATCTGCTCCGCGCCGAACAGCCTGAGCACCCAGAAGGCGTAGGTCGCCCACCAGTTGTTCTTGTCGCCGTAGAAGACGATCGTCGTGTCGTCGTTGATACCCTTCGACCGCAAAACCCGCTCCAGCTCCGCTCGACCCACGTAGTCGCGGACCACCGGATCGTTCAGGTCGCCGACCCAGTCCAGCTTCACCGCGCCCCGGATATGGCCCGTCTCGTAGAGCAGCAGGTCCTCATCCGATTCCACGATCCGGACCCGCGGATCATCCAGGCGCTCGGCGACCCAGTCCGTCGACACGAGAACGTCGGCGTGCGCGTAGCCGCGCTCCGCGATCGGTGTGACTGTGGCGGCTGTCATGATTACCTCCAGGGCGCCTTCCGCCCGCCGATGAGTCCGATCCCAAACCGAACGGCCCCGGAAGATCGGGGCCGTCGGCGCTTCGGGCATCGTCGTTCGAGATTCGACTCTAAAATGCCGCTCCCCTACGCAGCCCGCGCGCCCCGCGCCGGCTTCCTACAGACGCAAGACGCCGGCGCCGCACGACGCCGCAACAGTCGGGGCAGGGGAGAAATAATGATTCTCATTATCAACAGCAATGTACCCGCTCGTCCCCCGACACGCAAGCGTTTCTACGCCGCTTGTCTGCTCTCTCCCGACTCGCCGGCTCCTTGGCCGACGTGAACCCGTGCCAGACAGCGGGGCTGCGTGGCCCGGTTTTCGGCGGATAGCAGAGCCGCCAGGATGGTCTCACCGTGCACTCAGCCGTTCTGGATGAACAGACGGTTCGCGTCCCTGCCCGCCGCGATCACGCCCGCGATGAACAGGCCCGGCACCTTGGTGTCCAGGGTCGCGGGATCGTGCTGCGGCACACCGGTCGACTGGTCCACCGCCACACCGAGCCGCCGCGGGAACGAGGTGTCCGGCGTATAGCCCGTGAGTGCGAACAACCAGTCGTTGGCCAGGCGCTCCTCGGTACCG
>JASFTY010000419.1:0-4111 GCA_050050535.1 Gemmatimonadales bacterium
GGCGGACGATCCTCGGGCTCGTCGTCAGCCTCGCCCTCCTCTATTGGGCCCTCCACGACGTGTCCTTCAGCGAGCTCCGTGGACATATCGGCGCGGCGAACCTCTGGCTGCTGCTCCTGGCGGTCGTCATCCAGACGGCGGCGTTCCTGATTCGCGCCGCGCGCTGGAAGATCTTCCTCAAGCCCGCGCTGGCCGAGCCGTCGTTCGACGCCCGCTTCGCCAGTACCTGCATCGGGTTCATGGCCAATAACCTGCTGCCGGCCCGAGTAGGCGAGTTCGCCAGGGCCTACGCGCTGAGCCGCAGTCAGCCGATAACCGCGAGCGCTTCGTTCGGCTCGCTCGTCGTCGAGCGCCTGTTCGACGCGCTGACCCTCGCCCTCTTCCTCGCGGCGCCGCTCTTCATGCCCGGCTTCCACATCGCACCCGGGCTCGGCGACCAGGTGGTCAGCAAGCTCTTCCTCGTCCTGCTGATCTTCGGCGGTGCCGCACTGGCGCTCCTGCTCTTGATCTTCCGACCCGATCTCGCGGGCGGCATCTTCCGCTCGACCGTCGGACGCCTCATGCCCAAGAGAGCGGCCGAGGCGATCACCGCCATGTACAGGTCGTTCATCGTGGGGCTCGGCGCGATGCGGAGCCCGAGATTGGTGCTGGCCGGCTTCCTCTGGTCGCTCGCCCACTGGCTCTGGGGCGCGCTGGGCCTATACATCGGCATGCTCGCCTTCGGCATCACCGAGCCCGGGTTCCTCGGCGCCGTATTTTTGCAGGGCGTGATGGCGTTCATCGTGTCGGTACCGTCGTCGCCCGGCTTCTTCGGACTGTTCGAGGCGGCGGCACGCATCGCGCTCAGCCCGTTCGGCGTCCCAGCGGGCCTCGCGCTGAGCTATGCACTCGCCTTCCACATCACGACCTTCGCTCCGGTGACGGTGCTCGGCCTGTTTTACCTCGGCCGGCTGGGGCTCTCCTGGGGCGAAGTCGGGCACAGCGAGGAGATCGTCGAGGAGGGTGCGTGAGCGGGTGGCGGTCGGTCGAGGCCAGGGCCAAGGTGAACCTCGGCCTGCGTATCTTCGCGCCCGGCGCCGACGGCTACCATCCCATCGAGACGCTCTTCTGCCGGATCGATCTCGCCGACCGCCTGCGCATCCGGCTGCGAGCCGAGCCCGGCGTCGCGATCCGGGTCAGCGGCCCGCAGACCGCGCCGCAGGGGCCTGACAACCTGGCAGCCCGCGCTGCGACCCTGTTCCTGGAGCGGGTGGGCGTGGCCGCAGGAGCGGAGATCGAGCTCGAGAAGCACATACCGCCCGGCTCGGGGCTGGGTGGCGGCTCGAGCGACGCCGCCGCGGTTCTGAGGGTCCTCGCCGATGCGGTCGAGGCGCCACCCGCGCCGGACGAGCAGCTGGCGCTCGCCTCACGACTCGGTGCCGATGTCACCTTCTTCGCCGCCGATATGCCGCTCGCCTTCGCCTGGGGGCGCGGTGAGCGCCTGCAGATCTGCCACGGGCTCGAGCCGCGACCGATGCTCCTGGTGCTCCCCGACGTCGCGATCGCGACGGCCGAGGCTTACGCCCGCTGGGACGAGCGCGCGGGTGACAGGGGCACAGTCCGCGCCGGGCCGGCCGGGCGACCGCCCGTCGATGTCTCGTCTTGGGAGCGCATAAGCGCGGAGGCCGTCAACGATTTCGAGCCGGTGATCTTCAGCCTGCGGCCCGATCTCCGCCTGCTCAAGCAGCGGCTCAGCGACACGCGGCCGCTGATCGCGCTGCTCAGCGGGAGCGGCGCGGCGCTGTTCGCCGTCTACGAGAGCGAGCGACAGCGCGACGAGGCGGCGGCTGGACTGACGGATGTGGTGGCAGGCGCGACGGTGGTCAGCGCTCGCGGGCCTGTGTGAGCGGGTTGTCCCGACGGTCTATCCCGATCTCTGAGTGAACCAGCTGCTCGGGCGGCGGCAGCAGCACGGCCAGGTCGTCCGCTGCCGACTCGACGTCGCTGCGCCTCCAGTAGGCGAAGGTGCGGGGCCCGCAAGAGACCACGCTCACCAGCGCGTCGGTACGACGGCGGAAGTCGCCGATATCGGTGCGCGATAGGTAGCAGTTCCGGGCCAGCGCGTCCGGGTGCGCGGCGGCGAAGCTCGTTCCCAGCGCCGGGTGGTTGTGCCACGTACCCACCGCCCTGCGGCTCGGCTTGCAGGCCGCCGCCTGCACGCGGCCCGTCTCGGATAGGAGTATGTGCGGCATGCGGAAGTCGGTGATGTACAGCTCGTTCCCCCGCCGTTCCCCCTCGAGGCATAGCACCACCTCGGTCTCGAACTGCTGGAAGAGGAGCGCGATGTTGTCGGAGACTGCGGGTGACAGCACGAGCCGGTCGAAAGAATGCCAGCCGATCACACCGCTCGTGCCGTGACCCGCAGGTTGCCCCGCTGCCAGACACAAGCTAAAGACCAGCCCCCGGCTGACGTACTTCACGACCCGACCGCCCCCGTCCATACAAGCCCCCTCTGTCAGGACACGCACGTGTCCAGCCGTCGCTAAGCCCCGAACTCTTGTCACGGGGAAACTCTCGAGGGAGGTGTAACCGGCGGATAGTACCGGCGGGGTCCTGTAACCATACCCTGCAGACGGCCCAAAGTTCGCGCGCTCTAGGGCTTGATCCGCGTGCGCCGCCCTGAGAGATTGCGGCTGTACCGCCTGGCCCGTCGTCTAATGGCAGGACGCTGGACTTTGGATCCAGAAATGGTGGTTCGACCCCACCCGGGCCAACTCCGCAGGGCCGCTTTCGGGTCGTCGCACGCCACAGGCATTCTCTCGCCGGATCTCGACATCGAACAGCCCACAGCCGGCGCTCGACGTGCGGCTCACCCCTCGACGTTCGACGGCCGACAGCCGATGTCCGGTACTTGACGCGCAGCGCCGATGCGCGCGACCTAGGATGGCAGGGCGAGAAGCACGACGAAGGCCGTGTAGGCCGCCAGCAGGATTCCGCCTTCCAGCCGTGTGAGCCGCAGCGTGGTCCAGACGAAGGGTAGAACGAGGATGCTGATCGCCAGCATTACCGGCGCCTCGACCGCTATGACCTGCTCCAGCACGCCCAGCGGCTGAGCCAGGCTGGCGCAGCCCAGCACGGCCAGCAGGTTGAAGACGTTGGAGCCCACCACGTTCCCGACCAGGATGTCTCCCTCATCCTGGATCGAGGCGGCCACAGCGGTGGCCAGCTCGGGCAGCGAGGTCCCCAGCGCCACCACGGTCAACCCGATGGCGAGCTCGGAGATGCCGATCATGCGGGCGACCTGGGCGGCACCGGTGACGACCAGGTGGGCGCCGGCCAGCAGCGTCCCGAGTCCGACCACGGTGAGTAGAAGATGGCCGTACAGCGTTCCACCCGCGGGAACGAACTTCTGATACTCGACCTCGATCGCCGGTGACTCGCGCCGCGCGCCCTCCAGCAGGTAGAGCGTGTAGGCGAGGAAGCCGGCCAACAGGGTCAACCCGTCGCCGCGCGAGAGCTCGCCGTCCAGGATGAAGACGTAGAAGGCGAGGGAGGCGAAGATCATCAGCGGCACCTCCCTGACCAGCAGCCGCATCTGGACGCGGATGGGTCGAATCAGGGCGGCGACGCCGAGGATCAGCGCGATGTTGGCGATGTTCGACCCGATGACGTTGCCGATGGCGATGTCGGGCCTGTGGCGGACGGCGGCGACGGCGGCGACCAGCAGCTCGGGCATCGATGTGCCCATCGCTACCACGGTTAGCCCGATGACGAGTGCGTTCACGCCGAGCTTGCGGGCCAGCCGCGACGCTCCGCGGATCATCAGGTCGGCGCCCACGTAAAGCGCAACCAGGCCGAGCACGAAGATGATGATCGCCATCGGCACCGGAATGTTAGCAGCGGCCGCTCCCGGGACAAGGCGTGGCCGGGGACTCGGCCGCCGATCCGTCCCCACGCTGCCGGCCCGGTCCCCGCTGCGGCCCGCGGCCGTTGACGCCTAATTGGGGCCGGGATAACTTGCGAAGCTTATTAACCACAGAGGTTGTGGCTGTGACCGATACATCGTCCATCGATCCCAAGAGCCGCGAGATGATGCTGCTCTCGGGAACGGCCAACCGGCCGCTGGCGGATC
>JASFTY010000420.1:0-4095 GCA_050050535.1 Gemmatimonadales bacterium
GCCCGTGGGAACTCCTCTTTGTCATTCTCTAGCAGGTAGACGCCCCTGGCGCCGATCCGGAACATGATGTTGTCCTGGATCGGGACCTTCACGCCGGCGCCGCCGCCGAATCCGAACTGCATGTTGGACTCGGACTCGCCTCCCTCGCCCACTCTAAACATCTGGAGCATGCCACCACCATGCACGAAGAACTGGGTGTCGCTCGAGCTGCTGAAGTGGTACAGGACGTCAGCGTTGAGGTTCCCGGCCATGAGTTCAGCGCCGTCATCGCTTTCCTTGTACCACCAGACGCCGAGGCCCGGCTCGATCGAGATGTTATCGTTGAGGAAGAAGCCGGCTCGGAACTGGACCGGTGCCCAGATGAAGGTCACGTCGGGCACCTCGAAGTCGTTGATTTCCGAAGTGATCGAATACCAGAACGCCCCGTCAACTCCCAGCTCGATCGGGTTCTGCGCCAACGCCGGGCTGGCCCCGAACAGAACGACCAGCAGTGGTAGTAAAGCTTTACGCATTTCGCACTCCTCCAGCTTTGGAGCCGGGCCTCGCAGACTGCCCGGCCTGTGAAATGTGCGCCGCATTACGTTCCTGCGGCTCTGCAGCGCAATACCAGGGCTACTACTTCGGTGAATCCCGCTGCCGCGTTCCTGCCTCACCGCCAATGCGCACTTGTAGACGTCCCCCGGGCCGCATTGAGATTGAGTGGTTGTAGGCAGCAATGAACGTGCACAATCTGACATACCGGCTGCCGTTTGCGCAAGATCCAGAGAAAAAGGTGGCCGCTGGCGGTTTCCCGGCCCTTTTTGGAGGCTCCGTGGGCTGGGAAGCCGCCTAGGAGCGGGCCGGGGCGCCCCGCTGTGCCCGGGGCGTCTCAGAACCAGTAAGACAGGATCAGGCCGATCTCCCAGTTGTTGGTCCAGTCGGAGGGCGGCGGAATGGGGAAGATCGTGATCCCCGGGTCGTAGTAGCCGGGCGGCGTCTTGATCCGCCAGATATCGTTGAGGGCCTCGACACGGAGGCTGATGCGCTGGCGCGGAATCCAGACCGTGCCGACCCCGAGCTGCAGCACGAAGCTGGTCCCGAAGTCGAAGCGCTCGCGCGCCTCGATTTGACAGTCGGGCGCCGTCGATGGGCAGTTGGTGGCGCCGCTCAGGTCTATGGCGATTCCGATTCCCCCGAGCAGGTAGGGGCCAAGGTTGTGCCAGGTTCGTGGCCCGGTCAGGTTCAGGTTGATCCGGCCGGTCACCAGCAGAATGTCGAGCCCCTCGGTCCCGACGAAGGTGGAGCCGTTACCTTCGTCCTCCTGGCCCTCCTCCAGCGACGGGTCGATGACGCGCCGCTCGCTGTGCAGGAAGAAGATCTGGGGGGTGATGCTGAGTGGGCGGCTGAGGCGCCGGGTGTAGCGGACGCCGACGGCCGGCCCCGCCTGCGGGCCGATCCCGAGCTTGCCGGCGTCGGCCCAGATGTAGCTGAGCGACAGGCCGAGGTCCTGCTTCGGCTCGATGAAGCGGTAGGGCGACGAGAGCAGCTGGGCCTGCAGCCCGCCCGGCCAGGCGAGGCCCACTGCCAGAACGACCAGAAAGGTCCCATATTCGTGCTTGAGCATACGGCAGTTTAAGCCGGTCGGCGCACCGCGCAACTGTAAACGATTGACAACCGCCGCCAAGATCGTTACGCGTGAAGGGCGGAGCGACCCTGTGGCACCGGGGCTGGGGAGGGGGAGACTCATGAGAGCCGGGTTGATGCGCTTCGTCCGCTGGACCGTCTTGCTGCTGCTTCTGGCGCCGCCGACGGCGGCGCACGCGCAGGCTACGGCCCGCGTCACCGCCGAGGAGAACTTCCGCAGAGAGCCCAACGGTACCCAACTCGCCACCGTGCTGCCCGGCGCCGAGCTGTCCGTCGTCACCGAGCAGGGCGGTTGGGCCCAGGTAGAACTGGCGGGCTGGATCTGGGCGCCGTCGGTGGGCGCCACCAGCCGGGACGGCTTCGATCTCAGCGTGCGGGCGACGGGCGGTGAGAATCTGCGGGCCGCTCCCAACGGTGCCATAGTGGCCCGCCTGCTGGAAGGCTGTCTGCTCGAACGTCTCGGCGTCAGCGCCAGCGGCAGCTGGATCCAGGTCCGGCGCCTGGGCTGGCTGTGGCGGGCATCGCTGGAGATGAGCGGTGCGGCGGCGGCCGGCGCGGCCGATGCCGCCGCGGCTACCCCACCCCTGATCACGGCGGTCTCACCGGTCGTCGTCCACGCCACGCCAGACGGCGACACGGTCGCGACCTTCCAGCAGGGTGCGCAGGCCCAGGTGCTGGGCCGGACCGGCGATTGGATTCGGATTCGCATCGACGGCTGGGTCTATGGGCCCGCCGCACTCGACTCCGCCATCAATCTGGCCGACACCGGCGACCTGACCCCGGCACAGCTGCGCGCCGACCCGGCCCGCTACCAGGGCGCGCTCGTGCGCTGGCGAGTGCAGTTCATCTCGCTGCGGCGCGCCGAGCGGGCGCGTTCCGACTTCGAGGAGGGCGAGCCGTTCATCCACGCCCGCGGGGCGGCGGGCGACGCCGGCTTCGTCTACCTGGCGGTGCCGGATGACCTCCTGCCGATCGCCGAGAGCCTGGAGCCGCTCGACTACGTGACCGTCGTCGGCCGCGTCCGCACCGGCCGTTCGCAGCTGCTCGGCAGCCCTGTCGTCGACTTGACCGATATCGAGAAGGAGGTCACTCCCAACTGACGGTAGGCGTCCGGCAGACTCCCCCACCTCGTCCCTATCACAGAAAGGAGAACCCGCCGCCTCGTTCGGGGTTTAACGAAACGGCCCTCGGGCCGGTCCAACCCAGGGGACGCCTGGCCGGGCGACCCTGCGAGATCCGCCCGAGGACGGCGAGCAGGACCGGCTGCACCGACCGGAAATCCGGTTGTATCTTTCGACCCGACGGAGGGTATACAGGCTGGACCGCCAACTCGGCGAGATCAGACGAGACGTGAGGACTAAGATGGGAGCGTCCAGAATGAGGATCAACAGTCTCCTGGCCGTCGCTACGGCTGTCGTGCTCATCGCCGCCTGCAGCGGCGACGACGGTCCCACAGGCTTAGACCCGAACCTGTACGAGCTGGCCGTCGTCTCCGGTGGCAGCCAAAGCGGGGTGGTCGGCACCGTGCTCGCCGATCCGCTGGTCGTCGCCGTTCGTGAGATCAGCGGCGGTGCGGGCGAAGAGGGCGTAACCGTCACCTGGAGGGTGATCCAAGGCGATGCCGAGCCGACCCGGACAGCCGCCGCGACCGACCCGGATGGCAACGCGACGACGCGCATCATCTTGGGGGACGTCCCCGGCGATGTCCAGGTGCGCGCCACTGTCCAGGGCCTCGATCCCGTCGTCCTCGGCCCGCTGACGGCGCTCGCCGCGCCCGCCATCCAATCGCTGTCGGTCGGCAGCGCCGATCCCGGCGATATCATCGACGTCGTCGTCACGAATCTGACCGCCGAGATGGCGGTCGATGTCCTGTTCGACGGTGAGGCCGGCGAGATCTCGGTCAGGCAGGATGGGTCGCCGGCAACGCTCAGCGTCGTCGTGCCCCCGCCCGCCGGCGTCTGCGGCCCGAGCAAGGATGTCGACGTGCGCTTGCGGGTCGACGGCTACACCGGTCCGACCCGGATCCTGACCGTCTCCGTCCCGGCACAGCCGTTCGACGTCGGGCAGGTGCTGGTGATGGAGAGCGGCAGCGAAGTCGACTGCGCCGTTCTTCCCGCCGACGGCGGCGCGGCGAAGTACCTGCTCGTCGCGCTCAGCGCGGAGTTCGAGACCGACGCCCAGGTCGAGGTCTCGCTGGGCGGCAGCAGCGTCCTGTTCTCCGCCGCCGAGAGCACCGCTCAACCGGCCGACCAGGACTTCACCGCCCGCTTGCGGGCGTTCGAGCGGGAGCTGGCGGCGCGCGGGCTGGCGGACCGCCGACTCGCCACCGGGGTTCAGCCCCAGTACAGCGCGCAACTCTTCGCTCTACCGTCGCTGAACAGCCGGCGCGACTTCTGGGTGATCAGAAACACCGAGGCGCTGCCCGACGCTGACGAAGACGATTTCGATCGCGTCACGGCGACTCTCAAGTTC
>JASFTY010000421.1:0-4079 GCA_050050535.1 Gemmatimonadales bacterium
CCCGCGCCCTCCGGAAGCTCTGGCGCGGCGGCGGCGCGTCAGGGAACCCCCAATAACCTAGGGCGGCGTAAGCGTGAGCGAGCGCGGCGTAGGCGCGCGCGTAGCTGGAATCCTCCTGTATCGCCCGCCCGAAGTAATCGATACTCCGGCGGATACTTTCCAGCGAGTATCCACCCTGCCACCGATTCCGGCCAAGGAGAAAGAGATTGTAGGCAGCGAGGTTCTCGGTAGGCTTTCTGCCGAGACGCTCCTCTTCCTCCGGTGAGAGCGTCGCGTCCAGAGCCTCGGCGATGCTCCGCGCGATCCGGACCTGCACATCGAAGATGTTGCTCGCCGTGAGCTCCTCGTCGTAGGTCTCGGCCCAGAGATGCCGGTCGGTCATCGCGTCGATGAGCTGCGCGTTGATGTGTACGCGATCGCCGACGCGCTGGACTCGACCTTCGAGGATGGCCACGACGCCGAGTTCCTCCGCAATCTGGGGTATGCCCGCCTCGCTGCCCTTGTAGCGCATGCTCGAGGTGCGCGAGGTGACCGTGATATCGGCGATCTTCGATAGCTGGGTGATGATGTCGTCGGTGATCCCGTCGCTGAAGTACTCGTTCTCGGCGTCGGCGCTCAGGTTCTCGAACGGCAAGACGGCGACGGAGTGCTCCTCCGGCCCCTCGCGCGCCCCTCGATCACCGAGTAGGAACCACCCCGCGGCCACAAGCAAGACCACCGTGGCGAGGCCGGCGGCCGCCAGGCGAGCCATCCCCAGCGGTGCTGTAGTAGCCGGCTCGCCTGCAGAGGGACGGGCGCGTTTCACTCCTTCCGGGGTGATGTCGAAGGCCCAGGCGAGGACCAGCGCGATGGGGAAACCCACGAGGGTCAGAACGACGACGAAGGTCAGCGTCCAGGGAGGCAGGTTGAGAGCCGGGAAGGCGATCTCCGCCGCCTGCCAGATGACGAAGGCGACGGCAGCGTAGACCACCGCCACGCGGTAGACCCGTCGCCGCTTGAGCTCCGCCAGGAAGCTGCGCAAAACTGACGAGGGATCGTTCATCCTCTACCGATGCTCCTCCAACAACCTCTGGAAGCGCGGATGGTCGCGCAGCGCGTCCCAGGTCGGGTCGACTCGCAGCATGGCCGCGGAGTGAGGCCCGGGAACCGAGAGCAGATACTCCAACTGCTCGACGGCGGCGTCGTACTCCCCGACCATCGCGTAGATCTGCGCCAGCTCTAAGATTCGGTACGGCCCAACGGCCGCGTCTTTGTCGAGTGGGGCCAGCTCGACACCGATTCTCCCTTCGCGGATCGCCTGCTCCACTCGGCCCAGACCCGCGAACGCGATCCCGAGAGCGCTATGCAGCCGGGGATCGGCCGGCAGCTCCTCCAGTCGGGCCTCGACCACGGCTCGCGCCGAGTCGTAGTACTCCCGCTCGAGTTTACGGTCTCCGATAAGCCTGTAGACCTGTGCATACAGCTGCGCCCGCGGGACGAAGAGGTGGAGCGCGTCGAGGTAATCGCGCTCCCAGCGGGCGAGCTGGTCCAGAGCGCCGGCGTAGTTCCTGTCGAACAGCTCCAACTGGACCTGCAACAGCGGAGCGAGCCATCCCGAACTAGCCCCTGCCTGCGAGGCCCGCGCGAGCACCGCGCGTGCGCGTTCCGTGGTGCCGTCCCAAGCCAAGTACACGTAGGCCTGTTCCACGTAGAGGACCCCGAAATCGGGCAGCAGAGCGATGGCGCGTTCGTACGAGCGCTCCGCCTCCGGATACCTGCGCATCCAGCGGTAGACACCTCCGACGTTCATCGGGTGGATAGCGTAGCGCGGGTCGAGGTTTTGGGCTTTGCGCTGGTACTCCAGGGCTTCCTCGAACTCCCCTTGCCACATCTTGATCAACCCCATGAAGCGCCACAGCTCGCTCTCGTTGGGCAGGCTGCGTTGGGCCACCGCACAATGCTCGAGCGCGCGTCCGTGCCCCAGGAGAGTCCAGTAGTAGAAGCAGAACATCAAATGGGCTTCCGGCAAGTCAGGGTCGAGACGTAGCGCTTCATCCAGCGCCGCCCTGGCTTCTGCAAGTCGCGCGGCCGAGCGATCGTAGAACAGGTGGTACATCCCCGTGTGCTCGAACCCGAGCCAGGCGTGGGCCAGGGCGAACGTCGAGTCGAGCTCGACAGCCCTCTCGAACATCTGGATGCCCAGTTGGATCTCCCTCTCGAGGAACCCGCGCCTGTGATAATCAATGCCCCGCAAGTAGTAGTCGTAGGCCTCGAGGTTTTCCGTGGGCTCGGCCTCCAGCGCCTCACGCTCGGCGCCCAGCAGAGTGACCTCCAAGGCCGCGGCCACGCGCTCGGCGATGTCCGCCTGAAGTCGGAAGATCCCGGAGAGCGCCTCCTCGTAGGGCTCCGTCCAAACATGCGTCGCGTCGGACACCTTGATGAGCTGCGGCGTCACTCGCACGCGGCTCTCCCCCTCCTGCACCCTCTCCCAGCGGACCGTGCCCTCCAGGAGGTAGTCCACACCCAGCTCTTCGCCGATCTCTCGTATCGACTTGTTCGTGTTCTTGTACTGGATCGCGCTGGTGCGCCCGATCACGCCCAGCCCACTGATCCGGGCCAGCCGGCTGGTGATCTCTTCCGTGACCCCGTCGGCGAAATACTCCTCCTCCGGCGGCCCTAGGTTCTCGAACGGCAGCACGACCAGCGTCTCTCGTTCGTCGGGCGACTCACCCCGCTGGCGTAGCATCCACCAGCCGGCAGCCAGAACCAGCGCCAGTACAGCGAGTCCAGCCATCGCCGGCGGCAACCAGCCGCGCCGCGGCGACACCATCTCTTCGCCGTCGCGCGGCTCGGTGCGTCTTACTCCCTCGGCGGTGATGTCGAAGGCCCAGGCGAGAACCAGCGCGATAGGGAAACCCACAAGGGTGAGGACGACGACGAAGGTGAGCGTCCACTCGGGCAAGCGCAGAGCCGGAAAAGCGATCTCGGCGGCCTGCCAGATGACGAACGCCACAACCGCGTAGACTACAGCGACGCGGTAGACTTTTCGCCGCCTGAGCTCGACGAGAAACTCTCGCAGTCCCGTGCCTGCGTCAGCCATGATCAGCACCACTTCTCCAGTCCCATCTTCCGGAAGACCGCAGCGAACCGGGGATGCGACCGCACTTCGTCGACCAGCGGATCGCCCGCCACGTGGAAGAGGGACCGGTCGTGCTCCTCGTAGGCACGCTCCAGCGCATCGAGCGCTTCATCGCCCTCGCCGAGCGCGGCGTGGATTCGGACCCGCCAGGAGGAAAGGGCAGCCCCTCTGCTTACCCTCTCCTCGAAGTCGGCCAGGATCCCCCTCGCCTTCGACGCGTTTCCCGCGCGTGCGTGTGCGACGGCCAGATAGCTCAGGTAGAAGTGCGTCGGGCCACCCAGCTCCACCGCCCTACCGAACTCTGCGATCGCCTCGTTCGGGCGCCCCGTCAGCAAGTAGCCTGACCCGGCCCAGTAATGAGGGTGAGCGTGCTGCGGCTCCTGCTGTATGACCTCCAGAGCCTCCTGCAGATAGCTCTCGTACTCACCGCGGACCCAGAGCACCCACCAGGGGAAGGTTCGCGGCGTCCAGTCGAGGGGATCGAGCTCCGCGGCGCGCCGGGCTTTTTCGAGAGCCTCGTCGAACCGTTTCTCGTAATAGAGGAGGTATATGGCGTACCAAGCGTGGGCCCGGGCCTCATTCGAGTTCACCTGAATAGCGCGCTCCAAATTCCGACGCGCCGCCTCACGGTCCCAATCGTAGGTCATCGCGATGATGCCCAGAATCGTATACGCTTCGGAGAGGGTCGAATCCAGATCGAGCGCTCGTCGGGCCGCCTCCCTGGCCTTCGCCAGCGCTTCTTTGGCCTCCGGCCCGGCAAACCTGTTGAGCTGATCGTAAGCGGCGGCGAGCCCGGCGTGGGCAGGCGCGTACGTCGGGTCCAGCTCGATCGTCCTCTTGAAATACTCGATCGCCCGATGGGTCCAAGACTCGGGGACCAGTTCGGCAAAACAAACCCGTGCCCTCAAGTAGTCGTCGTAGGCCTCCAGATTCTCCGTGCGAGGGCGCTCAAGGGCTGCAG
>JASFTY010000422.1:0-4054 GCA_050050535.1 Gemmatimonadales bacterium
CTCGAGTCAACGGCGATCTCCTGGACTTCACCGAACTGGTGCTCCGGCGGACCCTCCACGGCGCCGATCCGGACCTCCTCCTCCAGTGTCCACTCTTCGCCCGGCGCCCAGATGCCGACCTCGGTGTTCGAGACGATCGTCACGCCCGCGCTGTCGTACATCGTTCCCGACCACCGGGACTCCGCGCCACCGCAGGCGACGACGCAGGCGGTCAGGACCAGGACGGTGCCAACCCTGTACGTCTTGATTCCGATCGGTCCTGTTCTGTAGTGTCGCTGCAGGCCCCTGCGCCCCCGACGTCGATCGGCAGCCGCCGCCACACGGAAATTCAGAACTCGCCATCTCCAGCCGCAAACTCCGGGAACGCGGGGAACAGGCCCATGGCAATGAGAGCGGGAAGGACGTCTTCATTCCGCCACATCTCCACCAGCTCGCCATCGGCGAAACGGCTGATGCGGATCCCCGAGAGCGTCATCCCTCCTCCCAAATCAGCCGAGTAGAGGTCCACAACCTTGTCCGCCTCGGCGATCAAGGCCTCAATCGTGATCTGAGTAGAATCGTCAGGGTCGGTATGTCCCTCCACCCACTCTATGTAGCTCTCGTAATCGGTGACTTCCGGGTAGATGCTGTGCCAGACGAACGTGGGGGCGACGGACTGGAGAACGGCCGCTGCATTTCCCTGATTCCAACCCTCTTCAATCTCCCGGACACAGAGAGCCTTGTTGGACTCGGGATCGCCTGGAGCGCCCGTTACCGCCGACGGTTCACCCCACCGGAAATCACCGGGCTCAGTGCGCCGGGCGAAGGAGAACGGGAAGACCTCTTCAGGCGGCGGCTCGAAATACCCGACCTGTTGCCCTAGGCCCAACAGGTCGTAGCTACGGTGGACTTCAGCGATCTCCCCGTGATCCAGTCGATAGATGTTGATACCCTTCATCGTGACCCGGATACCGGAGGCCGCGACGCCAAACAGCTCCCCCTGGTGCGTGCCGGTGACCGAGTAACGTGCCGCGACCTTGTCTCCTTCGGCGATCAGGTCATGCACCTCGACGTGGAAGTCAGGGAAGGCGGCCCGCCACTCGAGAACCCACCTCTTGTAGCCCTCGAGGTCGGTGACGCCGCCGGGGTTCGGATCATGATTGATGAAATCGTCGGCGAAGAGTTGGTCCGCCACGGTCAGGTTACCGCGATTCCAGACCTCATCGGCCACACGTTGGACGATCTCCGCGTTCGTTTGGGCGTTTGCCCGAGCAACGCCACCCAAGGCCACGAAGATCAACGCGAGGTAGACTGTAGCCATGCCGCCGCTGCCGATCATCTCCCGCTCAATCATGTAGTGGTCGGCGAGGGCGGACTTCAGGCGATCAGGCACACCGTTCATCGCCGTGATCCGATTCGCCGCTTGAGACGGGACATAGCTGCCACCTGCGGCCTGAAGGGTATGGGGGACAAGAAGCTCCCAATTGTGCTCAAAGATGCGGCGCTATCGAGGGCGAATCAACGAGGCATTTCCGTCGAGCTCCACGCCCGACGTTCCAACAGTCGTCCCAACACTTGCGAGGGGGATGAGGAAGCGGCTCCCGAGCCCGAAGGCCCGGAAGCCGCGGCGTGTCAAGGCGGAGGGGGTGGGATTCGAACCCACAAGCCCGTTAGGGCGCCGCATTTCGAGTGCGGTGCATTGCCGTTCTGCCACCCCTCCGTTCCGGTGACCGGTGGACGGTAACCAGTAGCCTGTGACTGTCAACGGCGTGCAATCGCCGCCCGCCCAGTGCCTATTGTCCACCGGCCACCGGCCACTGCCCACCGTCTACCGCCTACCGGCCTCACGGACGGGGTGGGATTCGAACCCACGAGGCGCTTGCGGCGCCCACACGCTCTCCAGGCGTGCGCCTTAAACCACTCGGCCACCCGTCCAAACAGATCGGGCGCTGAGGGCCGGACCCTCATTCCGGCACCCAACGCCTCTTTGAAGTTGCCCCGCCAGGGTTCGAACCTGGAATCTCTTGGTCCAGAGCCAAGCGTGTTGCCAATTACACCACGGGGCAGCCAAGGAACTAAGAATTTACAGCAAAATCGCGCCGGGACAACCGCGGCGGACCGTCAGCCAACCTACGGGCTGGGCCCGCTCAACGGCTTGACCGCCCCTTGATTGGGCAGGGGCAAATTGGCGTCGTCGGGAGCGAAAGGAGGCACCATCATGAACGCTCCGCGAACGGCCTACTTCCTCGCCGCACTGCTCGTCTTAGCGCCGGTCGAGCTCGCGGCACAGCGCAGACCGGCCCAGATAGGGCCGGGTGATCGGGTTCGTCTCTGGGCGCCTCGGCTCGGGATCGAGGGTTCGGTTGGCACCGTGCTGGCCTTGCGGCCCGACACCATTGTGGTCGACCGAGGCGAGACCCTGGTACTGGCGATCAGCACGTTGACGAGACTCGAGGTCAGTCGGGGTCAGGAGTCGAGGGCCGGCACCGGGGGCATCGTCGGGTTGGTCGGCGGTGCTGCCTTCGGCGCTATGATCGGCATCGCTTCCGCAGATACCGATTGTGACTGGTTATTTTCGCATGACTGCGACGTCAACAAGGAGCTCGAGTCTGCCGCCCTCGCGACCGTAGCGGGCGGGGTCGTGGGCTACGGTGTCGGGGTGCTCCTTGGTTCGATCGTCAAGGTCGACCGCTGGGAAGAGGTGCCGTTGAGCCGGCTGCGGGTCAGGTTGGCGCCGGGGCGAGGTGGCGGATGGTCGGTCAGCCTGAGAGTCAGGCTTTAGGGCACGGTAACGGATTCGCCCAACGGCGCTCCGATCGAAAGCGTTCTGCTCGGCGTGCTTGTATAGGATGACCGCGCCGAGCTGGATCGCCGATCTCGGCGCCGGCTGAACATTGTGAGTCAAGCGCGGTGCCGCTAAGTTCGGCGGTGCGTTGACATTCGTCCCCTCTCACCCGTAGGTGGCAAGTGAACTCCAAGCTTTGCCTTCGTCGGTCCCGTCTCGTCTCCCGGCTCGGGCTGACCCTACTTCTCGCGGCGGGCTCGGCGTCCGATCTGGCAGGTCAAGCCTACCGGTTCGAGACGATCGACACCGACGGAATGCGGTGGTACAAGGGTAACACGCACACACACACGTTGAATAGCGACGGCGACTCGTCACCGGAGTACGTCGCCACGTGGTACAAGGAGCACGGGTACGACTTTTTGGTCCTGTCCGACCACAACGTGCTCACCGACCCCGAGTCGCTCGCTCAACTCGTGGACTCGACCTTCGTACTCATCGCCGGCGAGGAGGTGACTGCGAGCTTCGAGCGGAAGCCCGTACACGTGAACGGGCTGAACCTGCCTCGTGTGGTGGAGCCGGTGGTCGGACCGAGCCTGGTGGCGACCATCCAGGCAAACGTCGATGCGGTCAGGGACGCGGGTGGCGTGCCGCATATCAACCACCCGAACTATCGCTGGGCCCTGGGAGCCGACGCGCTGGCGCAGGTGGATCGATGCAGGCTTCTGGAGATCTTCAACGGTCATCCGCAAGTGCACAACCAGGGCGGCGGCGACTCTCCCGGCATGGAAGAGGTGTGGGACATCTTGCTGACCCGCGGCGAGCGGATCTACGGCATCGCTACCGACGACGCCCACCATCTTCAGGGCGAGTTCGGGCCGTACCGCGCGAACCCGGGTCGGGGGTGGGTGGTAGTGAAGGCTCGGTCGCTCGACCCGGACGAGATCGTGCGCAACTTGGACTCGGGCCTGTTCTACGCCAGTACGGGCGTGGAACTGGAGGATGTCGTCGTTACGCCCACGCGCCTCGAGGTCCGCATCGAGCAGCGTGGTGACTTCAAGTACACGACGGAGTTCATCGGGAGCGGCGGAAAGGTCCTGAAGCGGAGTGGAGGGATACTCGCCGTCTACGAGCTCGACGGGCCGGTCCAGTACGTGCGGGCTCGGGTCAGAGATTCGCGCGGCGCGCTGGCCTGGACACAGCCGGTATTCGTGACGTCCGTCGGAGAAGTTCGATAGTTGAACGGCGATATGTGAAGTGTGAGCCCGTCCGATCGAACTTCATATTTCGCCG
>JASFTY010000423.1:0-4045 GCA_050050535.1 Gemmatimonadales bacterium
TCACGGTCAGCTTCTCCGCCGAGGGCGAGGCGTTCGGGCTGGAGGCGTTGGCCGGGACACCCTACCGGGTCCTGTCGTCCAGCGCCGCCGAGAGCAGCGAGTTGCTGTCGATCGACGCTGAAGCGCTGCGGGATCTGCTGGCCCGCGACTCCGCGCTGGCGCGGGCATTGCTCCGCTATGCCGCCGAGGTCATGGCCCACGTGGACGAGCGGATCAAGATGCTCGCCTTCCTCGACGTGCCGTCGCGGCTCGCCGGCACGATCATCTGGCTGGCCGACCGCTACGGATCGGAGAGCGAGCGTGGGATCGAGGTACCCTACTGGTTCACCCACCAGGAGATCGCAGACCTGATCGGCTCAACGCGAGAAACGGTGACGACCGTGCTGGCCGAATTCAAGCGTCTCGGGCTGGTGGACAGCTACAACCATCACTTTCTGCTTCTCGATCGGCACGCGCTGACCGAGCGGATCAAGCTGCCGCGGTTCGGCGAGGCGATTGGGGAGTAAGAGTACCGCCGGGCTCCAGGGGAAGTCGCGCTTGCGGCCCTGATGGCCGAGTGACGGGGTCGGCCAGTCCCCGGCTAGCCCGGCACTTTGGCCGTTCCTCGAAGCTCGGCCAGTACCGACTCGAGCAACTCGCCTGCGCGCACCATGCTTTCACCGTTAGGATTGCCGCGCACGAACGCTGACTCCGCTGCGGCTGCGTTCAGCTCACGGTAGGCTTCGAGCGTCTGACGCGCGAGCTCCCGCAGCCGTTTCTGTTCGGCCTTCGACTTATCTCCCGCCATGCCACTTACTCCCTATCTCGATCACGCTAGCCCCAGGCCCCGGCGACCTGGGCCGTACCTGCGGCGCGAGCCGAATTCAGTGCCCGACTCGCTGCCGCCAACATGAGCTCGGGGCAAGCCTGGACCTGCCCGTTCCTACCGGCGATCCCGGCAACACCGGCACTCAAGGTCGCGGGGAACTCACCGTCAACGCGCTTCGACAGCGACAGCGAGGTGAACCTCTCTGCGAGACGGAGGCCGCCAGCCGACGGTGTGTGAGGTGCCAGCACCATGAACTTCAAGAACTCCAGGTGTCCTACGACGTCCGAGTTCCGCGTCCCGTGGTGGAGTGCCAGCGAGAACTTCAACTCCAGATCGTAGAGGGTTTCGCCGAGGTTCCGCACTTCATCGGGCGACAGATCGACCCCGAAAACAATGCACGCAAGCGGATCGTTCATGCGCCGCGCCAGCGCTACCAGCTCCCGGAGCCGACGCTTGATCCCCAGCGCTGTGTAGTGCCCCGTCTTGATGTCCAAGAGCATACCCGACTGAATCCCGTCCACGTCACGCTTCAGCCAGATCCAGGTGCCCAGCTTAGCCGCTAGCTCCGCTGCCTGGCCCGGCAATTCGATCACGTCCCAGAAACCGTCACCCAATGCGGTCGTACGCCCCTCCAGAGACAGACGATCATCGCAGATACCGATCAGCGGTATCGTCGGTCGTCGGCGCGTCGCACGAAGCTGCCTGCCGATCTCGATCCGGGTGCTCACCGGTAGCCACCTGAGGTCGAGCAACACGGCATCGCTACGCCGGTCGTCCAGGAAACGACCCAGCGGTTCGGGCCGCGTTCGTTGCTCGAGTCGGTAGTCGCCCGTCTGGAGAACGCCCGACAGTGCCGGCAGAAGCGTCTCGTCGGTCGTGATTACCGTAACGGTCGCCGGCCCACGCAGGGAGACCGTCTCAGCGGCATCCGGCGGGAACCGCTCTCGGACCTGCGTCATGCTCGACACGCCTCCCTCGTAGGTGTGAGCCTTGGGCACTCGCCGGCGCAGGACGCAAGAGGTGAGCCGACCGGACAGGCTGCCGGGGCGCATATCGCAACTGCTTGTGGTTGAATGAATTAGGGCCTCAGGGCCACAGCCGGGGATGTGGTCCGCGAACGGAACTACCTACCCGCTTGCTGCAAAATTTTCGCCCGCTCGGTCGCGGGGCTCAAAGCAGCTCGTCGGTGGCTTTCGCGTACTCGAAGATCGCGTGGACTTTCTCCTGCCACGCGGCTGCGGCATTCGCGTCCGTCGGGTCGTCGAGATAGGCCTCCGCAACGTCGGCCGCCAGCTCGGCTTTGGCTATCGGGCGCGAGTGGATCCGGAGTAGCCAGCGGTCGGGCGGCGCGTCACCGGTACCCGGCGGAACGGGATTGACGTTCCAGTAGCCGCCGCGCTTGCGGAATTCCTTCATCAGGGCGTCGCGTAAACGTTCTCGGATATCGTCAGCCATCCAGGTTCCTCCGTCGACTGTTAGTCAGCGGGCGCCCGTCGGCGCGCCGCCCGGTCGCTCGCACCGAACCCCACGGGGAGGCAGATCTATTTCGAGAGCGACGCGCCAAGGATGAGCCAGACGGCGAGGATGCGCAACCGGCCGACTCGGGTGCTCGCCTCGATCGCTCGACCGGGTAGCACCCAGCGGGTCTCGAGCGGCCGGCCCGCTCAACGGACCCATACGTTGTTGTCTCGGTCTATGTCCGGGAAGGCGTGAGACGCGTCGATCTCGACCCTCGAAACAGGGGCGCCAGGCGGCACGGTGATCGCCGCCGTCGTCGCCCCAGCCAGCCATGCCTCGACCGGGATCTCCCTGTTGAGCAATTGACCGTCGGCGCGTGTGATGATGAGGCGGACCGGCATCGGTATCCAGCCCTTGTCCATGATGACAATCCGAGTGCCGTCGCCAGTCTCCTCGACGCTGACCACCGCCTGATCGAGAGTCCAGGTCTCATAGTACCAGCTGCGCCAGAACCAGTCGAGCTCGCGGCCGCTGACTCGCTCGAACGTCGCAAACAGGTCCCACGGGTAGGGATGCTTGAACGCCCACTCGCCGAGGAAAGTGCGGTAGGCGCGCAGGAACGTCTCCTCACCGAGCAGCTCGCGCAGCACCGCCAGCACAGTGGCAGACTTCTGGTAAGACGTGACGCTGTACGCCTGCAGGCCCAGCAGCTCGGACCAGCGCATCATCTCGCCGGCGAAGCCCAGCCGCGCCATTCTCAGATAGACCTCGCGGTCGAGCGCCTCGTTGTCCCGCCCCGGAAAGATCTGCCGGGCGGCTTGGCTCTCGAGGAACGTTGCGGCGCCCTCATCGATCCACGCGTGCCGGCGCTCGTCCGAGTTGACGATCATCGGCTGCCACATGTGGGCCAATTCGTGAGCCGTGACATGATAGAATGCCGTGTCGTTCGACTGGGTGTAGTCGCCGATGAGGGTCATCATGGGATACTCCATTCCGCCGCCGCCGCCGCCCGACTCGACGGCAGTCATGTGCGGCCACGGATAGGGGATCCCCGTGTAATCGGAATGGAAGGTTATCGCATGCTGCTCGTAACCCACCATCCTGGCCCAGCGGGGTGCGCCCTCCGAGTAGAGCGCATCGACGCGCGTATAGTCGGTCGTTCCATCCCCGTCACGATCACCCACAGGTGTGCGCGCCGCGTCCCAGAGTTGAGCACTCGAGGCCGCGAAAGTCACGTCTCGAACCCTATCGGAGACGAAGTGCCAGCGCAGGTAGCCGTCCTCCCCTGAGCGCGTGCATGTCCCTCTGTCCTCGGCTGTCACCACGTGCACAACCGCGTCGCTGGTCGCGGCCTGCAGGAATCGCTCGGCGACGGCCGGCGCTAGAACCTCATCCGGGTTCTCGAGCGTGCCGGTCGCCATGACCACGAAACCCTCCGGCACCTCGACGGTCAGATCGTAGCTGGCAAAGCCGGCGTAGAACTCGGCCAGGCCGAGGAACCAATCGGCCTGCCAACCCACGACATCATTGTAGACCGCCATCTGCGGGTACCAGTAGGCGAGGAAGAAGCTTTCGTCGTCTCGCCAGCCCATCCGCCCACCTGCACCGCGCCTCGGGATATCGAATGACCAATCGATCTCGAGTGTGACCTGGCCACCGGGTACGACAGGCTGAGGCGGGTAGATGCTCAACGTCGTCGCGAAGGCGCTGTAGCGCGGCCCTTCCTGGCCACCCTCTCGCAGCTTCTCTCCCTCGGCCACGACCCTGGTCAGCTCCGTA
>JASFTY010000424.1:0-4010 GCA_050050535.1 Gemmatimonadales bacterium
CAGGTGGCAGGGGGAGGGCTGTGTGGACCTAGGGGTAGGGCAACGCCGTCTGTCCACCGTCTTTTTTGTCGGGTGAAGGGAGGTCGTCGGGGCGTCCCGTGTGACAACCCGCTTACGGGGCACGGACCTTGAGCGCCAGCACGTTCCACGCGCCGGTGATGACGGAAGAGGTGTTGCGGTACCTGGCGCCCGAGCGGGGTGGTCTGTTCCTGGATGGGACTGTGGGAGGTGGAGGTCACGCGGAGGCGATTCTGCGAGCTGGTGACGGAGTCGAGTTGCTGGCCGTGGATCGAGATCCTGAGGCGCAGAATGAAGCGCGCGCCCGGTTGGAGGAGTTCGGGGAGCGCGTGCGGTATGCGAGAGGTGACTGCGCGGATGTGAGTGACTTGTTCGATCTGGGGGAGGGCGCATTGGCTGGAGTTTTGTTGGACCTGGGGGTGTCCTCCCACCAGATCGATCACCTGGAGCGCGGGTTCTCGTTCCGCCGCGGCGCTCCACTCGATATGCGGATGAACCGCGAGGGACGGCAACCGACGGCTGCGCAGCTGCTGTCGGAACTCTCGGCGGCGGAACTGGCCGAGATCTTTCGTACCTACGGGGAGGAGCGACGTGCAAAACGGCTCGCGGCGGCGATCGTCGAGAGCCGGGAAGACGTGTCGCTGGAAACGAGCGACGATCTGATGAAGCTCATGGAGAGAGTCTGGGGCAGGCCGGTCGCCGCGTCTGATGCCGCACGGGTATTCCAGGCGCTGCGGATCGCCGTGAACCGTGAGCTCGAGTCGCTGCAGCGCGCGCTACCGTCGCTCCGTGACCTGCTCGGCCCGAGCGGCCGGATCGTGGTTATCGCATATCACTCGCTCGAGGATAGGCTGGTCAAGCGGTCATTCCGCGATTGGAGCCGCGACTGTGTCTGTCCGCCGGGCGTCCCGGTCTGCCGGTGCCGCGGTCGAGCGCTCGGCCGCGAGCTGACCCGCTCACCGCTGCGACCGTCGGCGGTCGAGGTGGCGGCCAATCCGCGGGCGCGGAGTGCGCGCCTGCGTGCTTGGGAACGAATCGCATGAGGCTGCGGGGGATTCTCACCGCCGTTTCGGCGATGCTCCTCCTGGCCGGGATGTTCATCGCGGTCCACAGAGGTGCTCGCGGCCGGGTGATCGCCGAGCGCGTGAGCGCGATCGACCATCGGCAGGAAACGGCGGTGGTGGTCAAGAACGAGTTGAGGCAACGGGTCGAGTACCTGCGCAGTCGGTCGCGAATCGTGCGCGCGGCACAGTCGTTGGGGCTACATCGGCCGAGCGAAGATGAACTGGTGTACATCGATCTGAGCGGTCTGTCATCTCTAGCGTTGGGAGGCTCGTCGTGAGGTCGGGAGCGCGACAGGCTCGACGTCGGCATCTCAGACACGGCTTGCTGCAACTGTCCTTGCTGCTGGCGTGCTGCGTGGTGCTGGCTCGCGCGTTCCAGCTGCAGGTGTTGCAGGGCGAGCGGTGGCGGGCACGCTCGATCAGCCAGCATGAGTACCGGAATCCGCTGCCGGCGCCGCGCGGAACGATCTACGACCGGGAGGGTCGCGAGCTGGCGGTCAGCCGGACGGACTACGAGCTCTACATCGCGCCGAAGGAACTACGTGATCCTCAGGCCGCGGCCGTCGCGCTGCGGGGTGCGGTGGATATCGACCCGGAGAAAGTCCAGCTCGTTGCGGAGGGCAGGGGAGGCTGGTTCCGGCTGCCGGGCCTCTATTCCGCGCTCGAGAAGGACGAGCTGGAAGATCGCTTTCCCCAAGGGCTTCACGCTCAGGCGCGGGTCAGTCGCTCGTACCCGCGTGGTGAGCTGGCGGCCGAGATCATCGGCCGCGTCAACGACGTCGGCCGTGGACTGAGCGGCTTGGAGCTCAGCTTCGACTCGGTGCTCGCCGGTCAGCCCGGCCTCGGACTGTCGCGCAAAGACGCCACCGGCGCCTCGGCCGCCTGGCTCATGGTCGAGGTCGCTCCGCCGAGCCCCGGCCACGATATCTATCTGACGATCGACGCCGAGATGCAGGCGCTCGCCGAGTCCGTGCTCGAAGAGGCGATCGCCGAGTCGAACGCGAGCGGTGGCGACCTCCTGATCCTCGACCCGCGGACCGGCGAACTGCTGGCCGCGGCCGGCCGGCGCGAGCGGTTGCGAGGGCGGGAGCCGCACCTGACGGCGGCGACGGAACCCTACGAGGCGGGCTCGACGCTGAAGCCGTTCACCGTGGCTGCGCTGCTGGCCGAGGGTCTGGCGGAGCTGTCCGATAGCGTCGATACCGGCGTAGGGTTGTATCGAGCGGCCGGTCGAACGATCCGAGATGAAACGCCCCACGGACGATTGAGTCTTGCACAGACCCTGGAGGTCTCCAGCAACGTGGGGATGGCGATATTTGCCGAGCGCATTCCGAAGGGCGTCCAGTTCAGCTACCTGCGAGATTTCGGCTTTGGGACACCTACCGGCCTTACTTACCCCTCCGAGTCCCCCGGTTTTCTACGGCGCCCTTCGGAATGGTCGGCACAGAGCCGCGCCTCGCTTGCCATCGGCTACGAAGTGGCGGTCACACCGTTGCAGCTCGTCGTGGCCTACGGTGCCATCGCCAACGGCGGGATCCTCATGCGGCCGCGCCTCGTGGGTGAAGCACGGTCTGCCGATGGGATCGTGCGCTGGCAAGCTGGGCCGGAGGTCATCCGGCGCGTCGTATCTGAGGAGATCGCCTCCGCTCTTCGCCGGGTGCTGGCGGCGGCCGTGGCCGAGGGCACGGGCCGCAGCGCCGGCGTCCGCGGTCTGAGTATCGCGGGCAAGACCGGGACGGCCTGGCGCTTCGATGAGGAGCTGGGCTACGACGGGCATTCGTACACCTCGTCGTTCGTCGGCCTCATACCTTCCGACGAGCCGCAACTGGTGATCTTGGTCAAACTGGATGAGCCGAGCGGGCCGTACTACGGAGGCGCGACCGCAGCCCCGGTCATGCGCACCGCCGTGCGTGCCGCTCTTGCGGGAAGCTACTGGTCGGCGCCGCCGCTATTGGGGGAGCCGGAGATTCCGGACGAACAGGCGGGAGTATCAGCGGGTCTGGCGCCGACCGGTGGCCCTTACGTTTTCGCGCTCGACACGCCGCTGCTCAGGACCCGTGACGATAACGTGAGCGGTGCCTTTCGGGTCGCGGAAGTCCTGCCCGACGTTAGGGGCCTGTCGCTGCGTGCTGCTGTAGCACGGCTGCACCGGGCAGGTTGGCGCGTGGCCGTGCGTGGAGGTGGACGTGTTGAGTCGATGGAGCCAGCGGTCGGAACGATGCTGCGATTCGGCGAGCGGGTGGTCCTCCTGGGCAGCGAGCGAAGCCCACCGGTCCGACCGGGTAGCGCATCAGGAGCGGGGTGATCACGATCGCCGATGTCCTCGCGCGTCTCGACTCGGCCGGGCTCCTGCTGGGACCCGGCCCTACGGTTGATCTCGCCATCACCGGGATCAGCGCCGACTCCCGCCAAGTCAGCGTCGGCGGCCTTTACTGCGCGATTCGCGGGTACGTACACGACGGTCACGATTTCCTGAAGGAGGCAGAGGCGGCTGGAGCGGTCGCGGCTCTCGTCGAGAACCCGCGCGCCGAGATCGATCTGCTGCAGATTCACGTCAGCGATGGCCGGCGCGCCGCTGCCTTGGCCGCGCAGGTCGTCTTCGGAGAACCCGCCGCCGAGCTGCGGCTCGTCGGTGTGACCGGCACCAACGGCAAGACGACCACCGTTCATCTGATCCGGCACGTGCTGGCGCGGCGCCTCAGCTGCGGCTCGATCGGCACCTTGGGTACGGTCAGCGCCTCCGGCGCGCGGGAGTCGACGGATCTGACGACGCCCGGGCCGGTCGAGTTCGCGCGCCGACTCGCCGCCCTCGAGCAGGACGGAGTCGAGTGCGTCGTTGCCGAGGTATCATCGCACGCACTGTCCCAGGGCCGGGTGGATGGAGTGACGTTCGAGGTCGCAGTGTTCACGAACCTGTCTCGTGACCAC
>JASFTY010000425.1:0-3975 GCA_050050535.1 Gemmatimonadales bacterium
ATGCTGGTGGCGGAGTACCTGCGCTTCGTCGGCGAGCTGCGGGGCGTCGAGCTGGACGGGCCCGGCAGCGCGCTGGACGACGCGGTCCAGGCCACCGGGATCCCCGAGGTCTTCTACCGGCCGATCGGCGAGCTGTCCAAGGGCTACAAGCAGCGGCTGGGGCTCGCCGCCGCCACCCTCCACCGGCCCGATTTCCTCATCCTCGACGAGCCCACCGAGGGCCTCGATCCGAACCAGCGGCAGGAGATCCGGCGACTGATCCGCGAGGTCGGCAAGGAGCACACGGTGATCCTCAGCACCCACGTGTTGCCCGAGGTGGAGGAGACCTGCCGCCGGATCATCGTGATCCACGAGGGCAAGATCGTCGCCGACGGCTCGACCGAGGACCTGATGGCGCAGGCCCGCGACACGGGCACGAAGCGCACGATCGTCATCGAGGTCAAAGGCGATGACGTCGCCGGCGAGGTGGTCAAGCTCTCAAACGTCGATGAGGTGACCAGCGAGTCGCAGGCCGAGGGCCGCACGCGTCTGACACTCGCCGTCGGCTCGGGGCCCGACCCGCGGCCCGAGATCTTCAGGCTCGCCAAACAGAAAGACTGGGTGCTCTGGGAGCTCCACGAAGAGACCGCGAGCCTGCAGGACCTCTTCAGCCAGCTGACGCGGTAGGAGGTGAGGTGATGCGCAACATCTGGACGATCGCCCGCAAGGAGCTGCGCACGTACTTCGATCACCCGACTGCGTACATCCTGCTCGTCGTCTTCTTGGTCATAAACTTCTTCTTCTTCTTCCGCAGCGTCTTCTTGGTCGCCACCGCCTCGCTGCGGCCGATGTTCGACCTGCTGCCGTGGATCCTGCTGTTCTTCATCCCGGCGGTGACGATGGGCTCGCTGGCCGAGGAGCGGCGGCGCGGCACGCTCGAGGTCGCGCTGAGCCACCCGATCCAGGAATCCGAGTTCCTGCTGGGCAAGTACGTCGGTAACCTGCTCTTCCTATACATAGCGCTCGCCGGCACGCTGCTGGCACCGCTGACGCTGACCATCGGCGGCCGGCTCGACCTCGGCGTCGTGCTCGCCCAGTACATCGGCACCGCGCTGCTGATGGCCGGCATGGCGGCGGTCGGGCTGTTCGCCTCGGCGCTGACGCGCAACCAGATCACGGCGTTCATCGTCGCGACCGCCGTGATCTTCGTGCTGATGATGGCGGGCAGCGACGTGGTGCAGATGGGGCTGCCGGCCTGGCTGGGCGGCGCGCTCGGCGAGCTCGGCATCATGCCGCATTTCGGCAACGTGGCGCGCGGGGTCATCGACCTCCGCGATCTCGTCTATTTCATCGCGCTGGCCGCCGCCTTCCTATCGCTCGCCCAGTGGCTGGTGCTGCGCGACCGCCTGAGCCACGGGTCGCGACTCTACCGCAACCTGCGGCTGGGCACGCTGACGATAGTCGGTATCGCCGTGTTCGCGAACCTGTTCGGCAGCCATATCCCCGGCCGCATCGATCTGACCCAGGAGCGGCTGTACACGGTGTCGCGCGGCACGCGACAGATCCTCGGCGACCTGAACGACGTCGTGACGATCACGCTCTTCTCGTCGCGCGAGCTGCCGGCCCAGGTCCGACCGCTGGAGCGCGACGTGAGCGACGTACTGCGCGACTTCGAGCGCTACGGCCGCGGCAACATCCAGATCGTCAGGAAGCATCCGGACCGCAGCGAGGAGGCGCTGCAGGAGTCGCAGCAGCTGGGGATCGCGCCGGTGCAGTTCAGCGTGATGCGGACCGAGGAATTGCAGGTGAAGCAGGGCTGGCTGGGGATCGCCGTCCAGTACGCCGACGATGCGGAGGTCATCCCGTTCGTCGGCGATACGGAGACGCTGGAGTACCAACTCGCCTCGAATGTCTGGCGATTGACGCGTAGCGAGACACCGAAGGTCGCGTTCGTCACCGGGCACGGCGAGAAGACGCAGGCCGACTACGGTGCGTTCAGCCGCGAGCTGCGCCGCGCTTACGAGGTCAGCGGCGTCGATCTCACGTCGGCCGACGCCGAGCTGGGACCCGACCTCGACGCGGTCATCGTCGCCGGTCCGAAGACGGCGATGGACGCGCGCTCGCGCGCACTGCTGCGGAACTACCTGGCGTCGGGCGGCCGGGCGCTCTACCTGGGCGAAGGCGCCGATGTGAACATGCGCTTCCTGTTCGCCAGCCCGGTGCCCGATAGCGCCCGCGACGTGAGCGAGACGTTCGGCGTGCGCGTGAACCTCGACATGGTGTTCGATCTGCGCTCGAACGAGGCGATCTCGGTACCCGGCGAGGTCTTCAGCTACATCGTGCCGTACCCGTTCTGGCTGCGGGCGCTGCCGGCGGCGCAGCACGCGATCACCCGCAACCTGAACAGCCTGTTCCTGCCCTGGGCCAGCTCGCTCGACACGCTGGCTACGCTCGGCGGGCGCAGCTTCACCCCGCTGTTCACGACCAGCGAGGCCGCCGGTGTGCAGCGGGGTACGTTCGAGATCCGGCCGGACGTCGAGCCCTATTTCGACCCGGCGAACCTCAGTACCCAGCTGCTCGCCGTCGCAGTGGATGGTGCGGTGGGCGCCGTCCAGGTGCCGGTGCCACCGCCCGAGCCGGAACCCGCCGACAGCGTCGGCGCCGACACGACGGCGATGCCGTTCGACGCTGGGACCAACGGCGGCGGCGCGGCACAGTTGCAGGAGCCGCAGCAGGAGCCGGAGCAGGAGCCGGCCGACACGACGCCGCGCGTCCTGGGTAGGGAAGTCCAGCAGGGGCCGCCTACCGGGCGCGTCGTCGTTGTCGGCGACGCCGATTTCCTGACCGACGCCTTCGTGCGAAACGCGTCGGAGAACGTGATCTTCGCGCTCAACGCCATCGATTGGCTGACGCAGAGTGACGCCCTGCTCTCCATCCGCTCGAAGCAGCGGACGCCGCGGCCGCTCGTCTTCGAGTCGGACGCGACGAGACAGGCGATCAAGTACCTCAACCTGATCGGTGTGCCGCTGGTCTTCGTGCTGTTCGGCGCGGTGCGGCTGATGCAGCGGCGCGCGATGACGAGACGGACTTACGGACAATGAGCGATCGACTACTCAAGAGACTGGTCGCTGTCCTGGCGGTGCTGGTCGTCGCCTGGCTGGTGGCCCGCTTCATCGGCGGGCTTGGCGGCCCGGCGGCGGCGCCCTTCGACCTGGCGGCGGTCGCGGAAGCCGCGCTCGACAGCGTGGTGGTCGCCGGCGCGGACGACACGGTCCGCCTGCATGCGGGCGACGGCTGGACGGTCAACGGCCATCAGGCGGCGGCGAACGCGGAAGAGGCGCTGAAACGGGCGCTGGAGCAGGCGGAGGTCGGTGCGCTGGTGAGCCGCAACCCGGAGAACCACGAGCGGCTCGGCGTCACGCGCGCGGCGGGCCGCCGGCTGACCCTGTACTCCGGCGGTACGGCCGGGGTCTCGCTGATCGTCGGCCGGCGCGCTCGGGCGCTCGGCCAGTCGTACGTGCGGCGCGAGGGCGAGGATGAAGTCTACACGCTGCAGGGCACGCTGATCAGCCTGGTGAACCGCGACGTCGACGATTGGCGCGACAAGGAGATCATCGAGGCGGACCGCGATCTGGTCCAGCGCATCGAGTACTCCTACCCCGACGAGTCGTTCGCCCTGGCCCGCGACACCGCCGGCTGGCAGCTCGAGCCGTCCGGCGCCGCCGCCGACGGGAATGCCGTGTCGGGCGTGCTCAGCATCCTCTCCGGCCTCCTGGCCATAGGCTTCGTCGACGATTCGGTCGCCGATACGCTGACCTGGGAGCCGCCGTCCGCCCGGCTGCGACTCGTCGGCCCCGACGGCACGGCTATGGGCGAGCTGGTCTTCCTCGAGCGCGAGGATGTCGGCTTCTACGTGCGGCGCGCCGGGTCGCCGGTCGTCTATACGATCAGCTCGCACACGGGCGGACAGCTGCTGAAGCGCCAAGAGGGCTTCGA
>JASFTY010000426.1:0-3887 GCA_050050535.1 Gemmatimonadales bacterium
GATCTGGAGGCCCGCGGCGACTTGTGGATCGACGCGTTCGGGCGCCGCGCGCCGGGCGTCGGGATCGAGCAGGCGGAGGCGGCGCTCGGCCGGGTGAGCGCGGCGCTGCGGGCCGAGTATCCGGAGGGCAACCCGGACCACGGGATCGACGTGCACCCCTACCGGCCGATCGGGAGCCGCGCCTTCGGGCCGGCGATGGGCTTCTCGCTCTTCCTCTTCCTGATCGCGGGGGCCGTGCTGCTCATCGCCTGCCTGAACGTCGGCGGCATGCTGCTCGCTCGTGCCGCCGGGCGCGGCAAGGAGATGGCGATGCGGCTGGCGCTGGGCGCCGGCCGGCGGCGCGTCGTCCGCCAGCTGCTGACAGAGAGCCTCTTACTGTTCGCGCTCGGCGGCGCCGGCGGCGTGCTCATCGCGCTCTACGTGACCGGGCTGATGAACGCCTATCAGCTGCCCGTCGATGTGCCGCTGGCCTTCGACTTCGCACCGGACCTTTGGGCCCTGGCGTTCTCGCTTGCCGTGGCTCTGTTGACCGGCCTCGCCTTCGGGCTGGCGCCCGCCTTGCACGTGAGCAAGCCGGACCTGCAGGCGACGCTGAGGGCCGGCTCCGCCGCCGGCGGCGCGCCACGCTCGCGGCTGCGCAGCGCCTTCGTGGTGACGCAGGTGGCGGGCTCGGCGCTGCTGCTCATCGGCGCCGGCCTGTTCGCCCGCGGTCTGGCGCGCGTCGACACGCTGAACCTCGGCTTCGAGCCGGACGGGCTGCACGTCCTCAGCTTCGAGACCGAGTACTTCGGCTACTCGCCGGAGCGTGCCACCGCCTTCTACCACGAGCTCGCCGAGCGTGCCGCGCAGCTGCCCGAGGTCGCCTCGGTGGCGGCCACCGACATGCCGCCGGTCACCCTCGGCTCGCGATCCAGCGAGTTCGAGATCGTCGGCCGGCCACCGGCCGGCGAGCAGCTGCGGCCGGAGACCGACGTCGCCCGCGTCACACCCGCCTACTTCGAGACGATGCGCATCCCGCTCAACCGCGGCCGCCCGTTCACACAGGCGGACCGCCAGGACGCCGTGTGCGTGGCGATCGTCAACCAGACGTTCGCGCGGCGCAACTGGCCCGATGAGATCCCGCTCGGCAAGCGGATACGGCTCGCCGCTCTCGACGATGTCGAGCTCGAGATCGTCGGCGTGGCACGCAACGCGAAATACCGTACCCCGACTGAGGAACCGCGCGCCATGGTCTACGTGCCCTACGAGCAGTGGCCCACCACGTCGCCGGTCGTGCTGCTGCGGCTCGACCGCACCAGCGCCGGCCTCGTTGCTGCGCTCCGCGAGATCGTCCGCGACCTGGACGACGCGCTCCCCGTCGATGCGAACCTCGCATACCGCGAGCTGATGGGCATCGCCATGCTGCCCAGCCGTGCCGCCGCACTCTTCACCACCGTTTTCGGTACCGTCGGACTGCTACTGGCCGCGATGGGACTCTACGGCGTACTCGCCTTCGCCGTTACCCAGCGCACCCGCGAGATCGGCATCCGCATGGCACTGGGCGCGGGGACCGGCTCGGTCCGCAGCCTGGTCATCCGCAGCGCTCTGAAGCTCGTCGGCCTCGGCCTCGCCATCGGCCTGGGTCTCGCCCTGCCACTCACGCGGCTCTTGCGCGGGATGCTCTACGGGCTGAGCCCCACCGATCCTATCACCTTCGCCGCCATAGCACTGCTGCTCGTCGCCGTCGCGCTCGCGGCGAGCTTTCTGCCGGCCTGGCGCGCCACGCGGGTCGACCCGCTCGAGGCGCTGCGCGCTGAGTGATTGTGGATGTAGTCTCATTGGATGTCCGGATCCAGGAGAGCGCTGCGGCCCTTGGTCTCTCAGTCGCCCCATCACTCTGCCAACGCCGGACCCGCACTACGTCGGCGGTGTGCAGACGGACTCGCCCACCCTTCATCGGCCCTCCCGAGTTGAGCTTCTGATGAGAGCGGCCGGCTAGACTCCTGGGGAGAGGGTGCTGTTCACGGATGGCGCTTCGAGCGAAGCGCGGTGTGAAACAGCCTGGCTCGATGACCGTTGTCGTGAGGGACGAATGGTCGAATCGAACTTTGATCTGCCCGTGCCGGGACTGGAGCCCCGGCCCATCTCGCTGGACGAGTACCGGGCGGGCACACCGGAGAAACTCGAGCTCGTTCGCGGCTACCTCATCGCGCCGCCCGACGAGCCCGAGGAGCGGCGTCGACTGCTGGTGCTCCTGCTCGTGAACCTCGGACTGCTCGATGCGGTGAGACTGGTGCCGGAGTCGAGCTGGCGTGAGGCGCTGGACCGGGCCTACGGACGGTAGCCCCGGGCCGGGGCTCCCGCAGCCGATCGTCGATCTACCTGAACTCCGGGTTGACTACGAGGGACGGCTCAGGGCACCTCCTTCAGCTTCTCCTGGAAGCTGCTCCGGAACTTCGCCAGCTTGGGCGCGATGACCACCTGGCAGTAGGGCTGACCGGGGTTCCGCCGGTAGTAGTCGCGGTGGTAGTCCTCGGCCGGATAGAACTGCGAGAGCGGCGCCAGCTCGGTGACGATCGGGTCGGGCCACACCTTCTGCCCCTCCAGCTCGGCGATCAGCGCCTCCGCCGTCGCCCGCTGTTCCGGTGTGTGGTAGAAGATGGCCGAGCGGTACTGCGGCCCCACGTCGGCGCCCTGCCGATTGAGCGTGGTCGGGTCGTGGATGGTGAAGAAGACCTCCAGCAGCTCGCGGTACGAGACGACGTCGGAGTCGAAAGTGATCTGCACGACCTCGGCGTGGCCGGTAGAACCGGTACAGACCTGCTCGTAGGTTGGGCTCGGCACCTGGCCGCCGGCGTAGCCCGACTCGACTCGCTCGACGCCGCGCAGCCGATCGTATACCGCTTCCAGGCACCAGAAGCAGCCGCCGGCCAACGTGGCGACCTCGCGTCGCTGTTCCAGTTCGCTCATCAGACGCTCCCTATCGCCTGCGATCCCATCGTACAACACGAGAACGGGTCCCCGGGTTTCCGGCCGCCGGCGCCGTACGGTTCCGGCAGGCGCGCGTGATTTGCGCCGGACTGGCGCCTGTCGGCTCAACGGTCGCCTCGCGTCGGCTGTTGTTAGGTATTGAGCGCCGGCTTCATCGGTGCCGCCCCAATCCCGGGAAAAAACACTACCAGCCACGGAAGGGGAAGCGATGAGACATCCGTCCACTCCCGTGGATACGGCGTTTTCTATTATAGGACGCCGTGTCCTCTCGGCCCTCGCGGCCGCGGCTGCCCTGGCGACGGCGCTCGCCGTGCTGCCGGCGGCGGCGGCCGGCCAGGCGCCGAGCGCAACACCGAATCCGCCACCCTACTACGCCATCACCAACGCCCACATCGTCACCGTCTCCGGCCCCGTGATCGAGAATGGGACCGTGGTTATCGCCAACGGCCTGATCACGGCGGTGGGAACGAACGTGACGGTACCACCGGAAGCTTGGGTGATCGACGGCGAGGGATTGACGGTCTATCCCGGTCTGTTCGACGCGCTCACCGATATCGGGATGCCGCAGGAACAGGCGGCCGCCGCCGGCGCCTCCCGGGCAGCGGCCCTCATGTCCGCGGCGACGGCACCGACATCCGATGGCCCAGAGGACCGGCCGGCCACGTTCTCGTCGCGGGCGGCCGCCGACGCGCTGTCGACCGACGACTCGCGGATCGAATCGTGGCGCGAGGGCGGCTTCACCACCGTCATGACCGTCCCTTCAGATGGGCTCGTGACGGGGCAGGGTGCGGTAGTGAGCCTGGCTACCGGGCTGCCGGCGGAACTGGTCGTCCGGACACCCGCGGCGCTGCGGCTCAACCTGCAGACGCCGCGCGGGACCCGCGGCTACCCCAGCTCGCTGTTCGGGGTTATCGCTT
>JASFTY010000427.1:0-3881 GCA_050050535.1 Gemmatimonadales bacterium
GCCAGGATCCCTGATCGAGGCGCGCGATACGAGCCGCCCAATGTTAGCCCGAGCCGCAGACGGTCCGCAAATGGCACGCACAGCCCTGCTCGTCACTCTGGCGCTCACCCTGCTGACGGCCTCGGCGCCGCAGCGCGCCCTGGCGCAGGCCGACCCCTTCAACTCGGCGCACGCGACGCTGCGCGGTTGGGAGGAGTCGGCCCGGCTGGCGCTCTTCGACCGCGCCGGCAGCTACTTCGGCCGCACCAGCGACCGGGGGATCTTGCAGCGCTACAACGACAAGATGGACTCCGAGTATCCGCTCGACCTCATCTCCTCCAGCTTCTCGCTGGGCGAAGTCTACCAGTGGTATCAGCGGGACGACGGAGTACGGTTCTGGGCCGGCAGCATCAACCACCTGCAGCTCATCCAGCACGGCGACGCCAAGGCTGCGGTCCCGCTGGGCGGCAGCTGGTCGATCGGCGCCCACTTCGTTCACGACGAGACGCTGGAAGCCCAGCGCAACCTCGTCCAGATCGAGGTCCGCAAGGGACTGCTCGACGGGCGCGCCCGCGCCTTCCTGCTCGGCACGCTGAAGGCCGAGAAGCCGGAGTCCGACATCGAGCTCGGCTTCTCCTGGCGGCCGGGCCGCGGGACCGTCACCGTCGCCGTCGCCGCACTCGACCTCTTCTCCGACCTCATCTATCAGAGCCTCGAGGTGGCGCCGAGCATCGCCGACACCGCACTCGACTACACCGTGCACCCCTATACCGCGCGCTTCGCCGTCGACCTCCCCATCGGCCGCCGCCTCCGCGTCGAGGCCTACGGACTCGCCATGACGCCGACCACCGTCGCCGTCGAGTCGCAGACCGAGCCCGGTATGGGGTTCGTACAGGACGAGCGCTACGCCTACGCCGGAGGCCTGCTCGAGTGGACGCCGACGCGGCGCACCGCAGCCGGCACCTTCGCCACCTGGGTGCGGAGCCGGCTCCGCCGCACCGCCCTGCTGCTCGAAGGCTCGCCGGAAGACGACTTCGATCTGACCGAGAAGTCCTGGCAGCTCGGCGCCTACGGCGTCCACCAGTTCCTCAGGCGCTTCACCGCCGAAGTCTGGCTCGCACGCGTCTGGCGGACCGAGGACCGCCTGCGCCCGACGACGCCCGAGCCCGACCTCCACCACGAGGACCGCACCTGGGCCGGCCGCGCCCACGTCTTCTACCAGGCGGCCGGCGGCTTCCGCGGCGACCTCGCCTTCTTCTTCACCGACCGCGAGATCGTCGGCCCCGACCGGCTGCCCGGCGCGCGGGCCCACACCCATACGCGGCTGCGCTTCGACCTCGGCTGGACCTTCGGCGGCCGCGCCCTGCTGATGCTGGGCACGAACCTCGACCTGGACGGGGACGGGCGCGCGCCGAACTTCGACGGCGCCCACGGGCGGTTCCTGCTCTACTGGTAGCCTGTTGCGACCCTGGCGCGCGCACGGTCGGCGTCGGCGAAGCGCATGCTATTACGGTTGCGTGCTATTATAAGCGCTCGCTACGCCAGGATCTCGTCCACCGGGATCGTCAACTCGGGGAATGCCTGCGGCACCAGCTGGTCACCTGGACCCGTTTTCGCTACGGAACGGTAGCCGTCCTCGCTCGGCTGCCGGAAAAGATGAACCCGCCGACGCTCGAGATCGACCAGCCAGACCTCAGGCACGCCAGCGCGGGCGTAGAGGGGGATCTTCAGGTCGCGGTCCGACTCCAACGACGTCTCGGCCACCTCCACCACGAGGAAGGCGTCCCCGGGCCCCGGGTGCGCGCCGCCGTAGTAGTCCGGGCGCGGGCGGACCAAGCACAGATCCGGCTGCGGCTCCGAGCGCTGGCTCAGCCGGAGCGGATTCTGCACGCGCACGATCGCGCGTTGTTCAGGGATCTCGGTGAACTTCCGAACCAGGCGATCGACACATGCCGAATGCCGACTCCCGATCGGGGTCATCCGGACGATCTCTCCGTCCAGAAGCTCGACCCGATCGTCCTCGCCGAGGATTCCCACGTCGGCCATTCGGTAGTACTCGTCGACCGTGAACGGTCTCGTGGCCCGTCGTGTCGACATGAGGCACCTCCACGGGCAATATCGCGACGCGCGCAAGGCAGCGGCAAGCGAACGCAGCGTCTGGGCACATGTCTTCCCCCGCTCATGGGGCGAATGTTGTGCCCGTCCCGTCAACGCAGCATCAACGAGCGTGCTTCCGTGACGGAGGCGCCCGGGAGAGTCGTCTCGCTTCGTGTCGCGCGCCTCGCTTGCGGGCTCGGCGGCTGCGCCGCCGGCGCGCTCCGAACTACGCTCGGACGACTCTCCCTGCGGCGCCTCCTGAACGGCACCTAGCTAGAAGCCCAACCAGACCTCCGCCCGCACCCGCGCCACGCCGACGACGCGCCAGTCGCGCTCGACGTTACCGTCGTTCTTCACGATGTTGAGCCCGGCGTCCCAGACCAGCTCGCCGTGCCGATGGTGGAAGCGGCCGCCGACGCTCGGCCGAATCGTCTTCTCGATCGTGCCGACCAGCAGCTTGTCGTGCGTGGTGAAGGCGTCTTCCGGCCACGGATCGTTGATGTCGTCCTCGCCCTTCCACAGGAGGTCGAGGCGCGGCCGTAGCAGCAGGCCCGGCCCCAGGAACCAGTCGGCCTGCAGCGAGGCGACGATCGCGTCCGTCTTGTCGCGGGCCAGCCCGAGACCGTCAAGCGCGTAGTACTCCCAGAAGTCGACGCGGCTGCGGTAGGCCAGGCTGCTCACAACGGTGAAGTCGCCGCGCAGCGCCAGGTTCGGCCGCAGCGTCGGCAGCTGCAGGCTGAACGCCGCCGCGTACTGGTTGAACCCCGATTCCTTCCCCAACTCCTCATCCCCCACCGACGTGTTGTCCACCAGGAAGGCGGCATAGGTCACCAGGTCGTCGAAGATCCGGAACCAGACCTCGGCCAGGCCCAGCGCGTTACGCTCTCGGCCGGCGCTGCTGCCGCTGATCTCCCAGACCCCCACCGGGTTCGTCAGGTTGAAGTCGATCCGCCGGTTCTCACCGCCGTAGACCACCGACTCGCTGACCGCCAGCTGGAAGCTCTCCGAGATCCGCCAGTCGAACCGGTGCGACGCGAAATGCCGCGCCGTGTCGCCCTCGAAATCATTGAGCGGCGCGTACAGCCCCGTCAGCGCGATCCTGTCACTGCCGAACCGGTAGCCGATGTGGTCGTAGCTGTAGGCGTACGGCGCTACCAGCAGCCCGTCGAGCCCCGGCAGCCCCCAGTTCCGGTACATGCGCCCGAAGAACAGGCGCACGTACGGCAGCTGCACCTCGACGTACCCCTCCTCCACCCGGTAGGCGCACTGGTCTACTATAGGATCGCACTGCCGGTACTCGATCGCGTCGCCGTCCGGGAACTGCGGGTCGTTCAGGTAGTGGTTATCCCAGCGCATCCGCAGCGCGCCCGCGACGCCCGGCGCCTCGCCGCGCAGGTCGAGCCGCAGTGTGCCGTACACATCGCCGTCGCCCGCCGGCCGCAGCGGGTCGCGATGCGTGTGCGTCAGCGCCTTGACGCCCAGGCCGAACTCGCCGCCGAACCGAACGTCCGCCGGCCGCCTGCCCCGCAACAGCTCGACCTCGTCGGCCAGCTCGCGCTTGATCGCCGCCACCCACTCGAGCTCCGGGCCCACGAGCTCGTGCCCGCGCTCCGCCTCGAGGACCGCCGCCGCGATGTCGACCCGCCGGTACGGCTGCACCAGCCGCCCCAGCTCGCGCAGCCGCCCGCGCGCCACCAGCACGTTCACGTAGTCGTAGACCCAGTGACCCAGCGGCAGATACGCCGAGCCGAGCGACGCGGCCCGCTCGGCAACGCCGGCGCTCCCAACCGCCTGCTGAGCCTGGG
>JASFTY010000428.1:0-3878 GCA_050050535.1 Gemmatimonadales bacterium
ACGACGAGGTCGGCGGGGTCGTTCCGGTCCGGGGCCGCGCCGGGCGCACTGGCGTTTTCGGCCATTTCCTTCCTGGTTACCTGTGGTTCTGACAAGGCACAAAGAACGCAGGTCGTGCCGGCAGGTCAAGGTGTCAGGGCGGTCCCTTGCACCGCTGATAAGGGGGCCGCACTATACGCCGTCGCCAGACCGGATATCACCAGCGGACCGGAGAACCGATCGACCCGTGCAGGCACGAACAGCTCTACTGACCGGCCTCGCGCTGCTGTTGGCGGCGGGCCCGGCGCTCGGCCAGACGCGCGACCCGGAGCCCGGGGCGTACAGCTTCGTCTCGGGGACCGGGCACGGCGCGGCGCTCTGGGTGAACCCGGGCGCGGCGGGCTTCAACCGCGCCGTCCACCTCGTCGGCCACGTGACCTGGGACCGGCCGGAGGGCGGCGACTGGTCGATGGGGCAGTACACGGTGGGGGTACACTCGAGGGTGATCGCCTTCGGGTACCGGTACGACAAGTTCCAGCCGGGCGGACGAGGCGAGGCGTATACGTTGGTGCTGGGCCTGGCGCGGGGCCGCAACGGGTTCGGCGTGTCGCACACCTGGCGCACGGTAGGCGAAGCGGAGGGTAGCTTTGAGATCGGCTATGTGAACCACGGGATCACCGGGGTCTCCTTCGGCCTGGTCTGGCGTGACATCGGCTCGCCGACGGTCCGCGACTCGGTCCGCCACGCGCGGCTGATCGGCGCGCTGAGCTACCGGCCACCGACGGCGCCCGTCTCGGTCTCGGCGCAGGCCGACTACCGGCTGGACGGCGGCAGGTTCAACAGCTTCCGCGTGGGCGGCTCGCTCCTGCTGCTCGGCAGCCTCGATGCCTTCGCGCTGGCGGAGTGGGACGGTGAGGGCGACTTCATGGCGTTGCGGCTCGGCGCCGCGGTCGGCGGTGGCCGGGCCCGTTTGTTCGGTGGGGCGGGATTGGACTCGAATGGTAACGCCCGTACCGCCAGCGCCGGACTTTCCTACCGCTCGCCGCAGCGCTAGTCCGGCTCCGACCTACAGATCGAGCTCGTACTGCACTCCGAGGAAAGTGCGGCGATGGTGCGGGGTGGGTCCCAGGCGCGCGAGCCCGGCCCGGTGGTCGGGCGTGCCGTAGCCGGCGTTGCGCTCCCAGCCGTAGCCCGGATAGACCCGCGCCAGGCGCCCCATCAGCCGATCGCGGACGACCTTGGCGACGATCGCCGCACAGGCGATGGAGTGGCACTTCCGGTCGCCCTTCACGATGGCGAGGTGGTCGCCCAGACAGTGCTGCGGCCGTCCGTCGACCAGCACCGTGTCGGGCAGTACGGGGAGCTGTCTGAGCGCCCGCTCCATGGCGAGCCCGCTAGCCCGGCGGACGTTCAGCCGCTCGACCTCGCGGGCCGAGGCGGCGCCCACGCCGACGGCCACGGCACTCCCGTAGATCGCCGCGGCCAGCTCTTCGCGCCGCGCCGCGCTGAGCAGCTTCGAGTCGACGGCGCCCTTGATACCACCCTCAACCGGCAGGATGACCGCAGCCGCGACGACGGGTCCGGCCAATGAGCCGCAGCCCGCCTCGTCGACACCCGCTATGTGTTGGAATCCGGCGCGCCAGTATCGGCGCTCGGTGGTCAGGGCGATGGCCCGGCGGCTCACGGCCGGCGCTCCGCCCTAGCGCTCTTCCTTGATCCGTGCCTTCTTGCCCCGCAGGCTGCGGAGATAGTAGAGCTTGGCGCGCCTGACCTTACCCTTGCGCAGAATCTTGAGCTCGGCAATGGAGGGCGAGTGGATCGGGAAGATCCGCTCGACGCCAACGCCGCCGGAGACCTTGCGGACGGTCAGCGTCTCGCGGAGGCCGCCGCCCTTGCGGGCGATGCATACCCCCTCGAACGGCTGGATGCGGACCTTCTCGCCTTCCTTCACTCGGACCAGCACGCGCACCGTGTCGCCGGGGCCGACGTCGGGGATGTCGCCCCTCAGCTGCTGCTTCTCTACGTCCTGGATCACGTCCATTTGAGCTTCGACTCCCCTGGCGCTCGCGTTCCTGTGTACCGAGAGCGTAAGAAGATAATCAGACCCCGCGGGTTGTCCAAGGGGGAGGCGGACGGTGGGCGGTATCCGGTGCGGCGGTGGGCGGTAGACTGGGGAGCCGCTGACCGTTCCCCAGTTACCGCTTACTGCCTACTGCCCACCGCCTACCGTTCTCCCAGGTCCGGCCGCAGCTTCCGCGTGAGCCGCTCCGCCTCCCGGCGGCGCCATTCCGAGATCGCCGCGTGGTCGCCCGAGCGGAGCACTTCGGGGACCTCCAGGCCCCGGTACTCGGGCGGCCGCGTGTAGGCGGGCGGTGCCAGGAGCGGGGCGTCGTAGAACGAGTCGCTGGAGGCGGACTCGTGGTCGCCCAGCGAGCCGGGCAGCAGCCGGACGACGGCGTCCACGATGCAGAGCGCCGCCGGCTCGCCGCCGGAGAGGACGAAGTCGCCCAGCGAGAATACGTCGGTGGCCAGCCCCTCGGCGACCCGCCAGTCCACGTCCTTGTAGTGACCGCAGAGCAGCGTCAGCTCGGGCTCCACGGAGATTCGCACCGCATCGTCGTGGCTGAAGATCCGGCCCCGGGCATCGAGCAGCAGGATGGGGCCCTGCGGTTGCAGCGCGTCGACCGCCTCGAAGAACGGCTCCGGTTTCATCACCATCCCGGCGCCGCCGCCATAGGGCTCGTCGTCGACCGTGCGGTGGCGGTCGTGCGTGTAGTCGCGCAGATCGACCGTGTTGAACGAGACGAGGCCGGCCCGTTCGCCACGGCCGGGGATCCCGAACGTCAGCGCCTCGCGGAAGAAGCCGGGGAAGATCGTCAGGATGTTGATCCGCATGCGCGTACGATCCGAGGCTGCCTATCAGATATCGAGCAGGCCGGGGATCGTCTCGATGACGATCCGACCCGCCTGCACGTCGACCTCGCGAACCAGGCGCTCGCTGAACGGGATCAGGTGCCCACGCGTCCCGTCATCGACCTCGAGCATGTGAACCGGGCCGGTCTCGTAGACCTCGACGACTCGGCCGACGGGCTCGCCCTCGACAGTCTGTACCTCGAGGCCGACGAGGTCGTGGAGGAAGAACTCGCCGGCCTCGAGAGGCCGGGCGTCCTCCGGACTGATCAGCAGCGTGCGTCCGCGCAGGACCTCGGCGGCATTGCGGTCGCGCACGTCCTCGAACCGCACGATCAAGCCGCCCTTGAACTCGCGGGCGCCGGCGATCGTCAAGGCGAGCCCAGACTCGTCGGGCCGCCCTTCGCTGTCGCCAATCAGCAAAGAGCGGCCCTCGGAGTAGACGCCGGCGACGTCGTCCGTCGCCGGGCTCACGAAGCACTCGCCTTTAATCCCGTGGGCCTTCCGGATCTCGCCGACGATCAGGAACGCGGCCCGCGGCATCTTTGAATCTCGAGCTACGATTCCGCTTCCTGCTTCTCTTCCTCGGCCTCGGCCTCAGGCTCCGCAGCCTCTGCTGCCGCCTCGGGCTCGGCCGGCTCCGCCGCCGCCTCGGGCTCGGGGGCCTTCGCCGCAGCCTCTACCGGCTTCTCCTCAGCCGGCTTCTCCTCAGCCGGCTTCTCCTCGGCTTCCGCGGCCTTCGCCTTCGCCTCCTTGCCCTTCGGAGGACGAATCGTACTGCCCTGTGCGTCGCCGATGACGACCACACCCTCGCCCTCGGCACCGTCGGCGAACTTCTTCAGGATGCCGGCCTTGCGGAACAGAGGCTCGACTCCTTCGCTCACCATAGCGCCCTGGCGGAGCCAGTAGAGGGCGCGTTTCTCGTCGACCTCTATGTACGACGGGTCGGTCCGCGGGTTGTACTTCCCGATCGTCTCGGTGATCCTGCC
>JASFTY010000429.1:0-3869 GCA_050050535.1 Gemmatimonadales bacterium
GCCACCCGGCTCGATGCGGCCCAACAACGCGCCGACCTCCACATCCTCGCCCTCCTGGACGAGGATCTCGCTGAGAACTCCGGCGGCGGGCGCTGGGATCTCTAGCGTCGCCTTGTCGGTCTCCAGCTCGAGCAGCGGCTCGTCGGCCGCCACCGGATCGCCCGCCTCCTTCAGCCAGGTGGCCACCGTCCCCTCGGTGATCGATTCTCCGAGGTCGGGAACCACGATATCGATCGCCATAACGCTACTTCGCTTTCGTCCTCTCGGTCCCTGTGATCGTCAACGCCTCGTCAACCAGGCGCTTCTGTTCCTCCTGATGGCGCCGGTGCAATCCGGTCGCCGGAGATGCCGACGGCGCCCGACCGGCGTAGCGCGGTCGCGGTTCGGCGAAGCCCAACTCGTTCGCGACTTCCGCAACCCGGTCGGCGATGAAGGTCCAGGCGCCCATGTTGGCCGGCTCCTCCTGGCACCAGACCAGAGCGCAGTGCGAATACGGCGCGAGCCTCTCCGCCAGATCGCCGGCCGGGAACGGGTACAGTTGCTCGACACGTAGAAGCTGTACGTCGCGCGCATCGCGCGTCTCGTGCTCGTCCAGCAGGTCGTAGTACACCTTGCCGCTGCAGAGTACGACCTGCCGCGCCTCGCTCGGGTCGCAGGGGCGCTCGCACTCCATGACCCTCTGAAAGCGCGTTTCCGGCCCAAAGTCATCCAGCCTCGATACCGCGCGCTTGTGCCGCAGCAGCGACTTCGGCGTCATAACGATGAGCGGCTTGCGGAACTTGCGGTGGAGCTGCCGACGCAGCACGTGGAAGTAGTTGGCGGGTGTGCTGCAATTGACGACCTGAATATTGTCCTCAGCACAGAGCTGCAGGAATCGTTCGAGTCGCGCCGACGAATGCTCTGGGCCCTGACCCTCGTGGCCGTGGGGCAGGAGCATCACCAACCCGCACATGCGATGCCACTTCGACTCGCCGGCGGCGATGAACTGATCGATAATGACCTGCGCGCCGTTGGAGAAGTCGCCGAACTGCGCCTCCCAGAGCACCAGCGCCCGCGGCTCGTCGATGGCGTAGCCGTACTCGAAGCCCAGGACGCCGTACTCGCTGAGCGGGCTATCGATGACCTCGAACTGCGCTTGGCCGTCACGGATGTGGTTGAGGGGGACGTAGGCCTCCTCGGTCTCTTGATCGATCCAGGCGGCATGTCGCTGCGAGAAGGTCCCGCGAGTGCTGTCTTCTCCTGACAGACGCACGCGATTCCCCTCGAGCAGCAGTGTCCCGAAGGCGAGCACCTCGCCGGTCGACCAGTCGAGTTTGGCACCGGACTCGAACATCTCAGCTTTGGCCTTGAGCTGGCGGGCGATCTTGCGGTTGATGTTGAATCCCGCCGGCACGCTGGTTAGTGCGGTGCCGACCTCACGCAAAGTATCGGTTTCGACTCCCGTCTCGGGCGGCTGCCAGGTAGCAGAGTCCGCCGCCTCCAATCCGAGCCAGGCGCCTTCCAGCCAGTCCGCCTTGCTGGGCGAGTAGTCGGCGGCGGCGGCGAATCCCTGTTCGAGCCGTGCCTGCGATTCGGCGACGAGTGCATCGACGTCATCTTGTGCGAGCACACCCTCTTCGATCAGGCGTTTCGCGTAGATCTCACGTGTGGTGGGGTGCGTCCTGATCTTCTCGTACATCAGCGGCTGGGTGAAGGCCGGCTCGTCGCCTTCGTTGTGGCCGTGCCGTCGGTAGCAGTAGAGATCGATCACGACATCGCGCTTGAAGATCTGGCGGTACTCGGCGGCGAAGGCTGCGGCCTGCACGACCGCCTCGGGGTCGTCGCCGTTCACGTGCACGATGGGCGCCTGGATCGCTTTCGCCAGGTCCGACGGGTAGGGGCTCGATCGCGCGGCCATCGGGTTGGTAGTGAACCCGATCTGGTTATTGATGATCAGGTGGATGATGCCGCCGGTGGTGTAGCCGTCGAGGTCGGTGAACTGGAGCGTCTCAGCCACCACGCCCTGGGCGGCGAAGGCGGCATCGCCGTGGATCAGCAGACCCATGACACGGCAGCGCTCGTGATCGCCGCGCTGGTCCTGGCTCGCGCGGACCTTGCCTACCACGACCGGATCGACGGCCTCCAGGTGCGACGGGTTCGGCGCCAACGTCAGGTGCACTTTCTGGCCGCCGATCTCGCGGTCGGTCGACGTGCCCAGATGATACTTGACGTCACCCGACCCGCCGATCTCGTCGGGCGAAGAGGCACCGCCCTGGAACTCGTGGAAGACAGCCGCGAGCGGTTTCTGCATCAAGTTGGTCAGCACGTTCAGGCGGCCGCGATGCGCCATGCCGATGACGACCTCGCGCACACCCATGCCCACCGCACTGGCAAGGATCGTTTCGAGCGCCGGCAGCGCCGACTCGCCGCCCTCGAGACTGAAGCGCTTGGTACCGGTGTACTTCTTGTCCAAGAACTTCTCGAAGGTCTCCGCAACGGTCAGCCGCTCGAGGACGGTGACCCGGTCCTCGGCCTTGATCTTGCTGTGGTGGAGAACGCCCTCCATGCGCTTCTGTATCCAAGCCTTCTGATCCGGGTCCTGGAGGTGCATGAACTCGAGACCGATCGTACCCGTGTAGTCGCGGCGCAGCACCTGTACGATCTCCCGCAGCGTCGCGCTCTCCAGCCCCAGAACCCCGTGGATGTAGATGGGGCGCTCCCAGTCCTGGTCGCCGAAGCCATAGCTCGCCGGGTCGAGCTCGGGATGCCGCTGCTTGCCTGCCAGGCCGAGGGGGTCGAGATCGGCTTCCAGGTGGCCGCGCACCCGGTAGGAGCGGATGAGCATCAGCGCCCGGACGGAATCGAGCGCGGCGGCGCGGGCGTCGTCGGCGAGCGGCGTGGGTGGTGCGGCGGTCGCCGCACCGGCGGCCCCAGCGGCGCCATCCTGCGACTCGAGCCAGCGGCGTGCTCCGTCGTCCAGGTCGCGAAAGACTTCCTGCCAAGCGGGGTCTACGGAGCCGGGATCGCGCTGATATCGCCGGTAGAGCTCGGCGACGGCGACCACGCTCGTGTTCGTGCGACCGGACATCGTAACCTCGAATCGCTCAGCCGGCTGCCCGCGGACCGCCCGCCCTCACCGCTTCCGACGTGTCCGGCGCATACTGCTCGAAGTTCTCTACGAACATCCCGGCGAGCTTGGCCGCCTGTTCGTCGTATGCCCCCGCATCCGACCAGGTATTCCGCGGCTGCAACAGCTCCGTCGGCACCCCGGGCACCGACTCCGGCACCCTCACGCCAAACACCGGATCCTCGTTCATCGCCACACCATCGAGTTCCCTGTTCAGCACGGCGCGCACCATGGCCCGGGTGTACGGGAGACTCATCCGCTCACCGACGCCGTACGGCCCACCAGTCCAGCCCGTGTTGATCAGCCAGGCCTGAACGTCGTGCTCGGCGATCTTGCGTCCTAGAAGATCTGCATAGACCGTCGGGTTCAGTGTCATGAACGGTGCGCCGAAGCAGGCGCTGAACGTGGCCTGCGGCTCGGTCACACCACGCTCGGTGCCGGCCACCTTCGCGGTATAGCCGGAAAGGAAGTGGTACATCGCCTGCGCGTTGTCGAGCCGCGCCACGGGCGGCAGCACGCCGAAAGCGTCGCACGTGAGCATGACGATCGTCCTCGGGTGGCCCGCCCGGCCGGTCCTCGACGCGTTCGGGATGTGACTGATCGGATACGACGCGCGGGTGTTCTCCGTGAACGCGTCGCTGTTGAGATCGACGCGCCGTGTGCGGGTGTCGATCGCCACGTTCTCCAATATCGTCCCGAACCTGCGGGTAGTCTCGTAGATTTCCGGCTCCGTCTCCGGGTCGAGACGGATCACCTTGGCGTA
>JASFTY010000430.1:0-3867 GCA_050050535.1 Gemmatimonadales bacterium
GAAATCCGAACTCCGAACTCCATACTTCACATCTCATACTTCGAACTCCGTTCCCGCCTCACGGGACCCCCAGCCGCAGCTAAACTCGATAATCGGCAGTCGAATGCCGGCTGTCGTATGTTCAATTGACACTTCGGAACCACCTCTCTATCCTTATCTCTAACAATAGGTTAGGCACGGAGACCTTGTTGGACAGCCACGTCGATAAAGGGGCGGGCAAGCGCTTCCGCTGCGGCTACGTCGCGCTGGCGGGACGGCCCAACGTCGGCAAGTCGACCCTGCTCAACGCGCTGGTCGGCGAGCACTTGAGCATCGTCTCTTCGAAGCCGCAGACGACGCGCGAACGTGTCGCGGGGCTCCTGACCAGGGAGGAGTATCAGATCCTCTTCATCGACGCGCCGGGTCTCATCGAACCGCGCTACGAGCTACAGAGAGCGATGCGGTGGGCTGCGGGCGCGGCGCTCGATGAGGCGGACGTGGTGGCGCTGGTCGTCGATGGCACGGACCCCGACACGATCCCGGGAAACGAGCTGGCCAGCCTGGGTTCGGTTCCGCTGGTCGTCGCCATCAACAAAGTGGATCTGCTCGATACGGCGAGCGAGGCACGAGTCAGCGAAGCGCTGGAGGCGCGGGGCTGGGATGCGGTGGCGATCTCGGCGACGACCGGGGCGGGGCTGGATGCTCTTCTCGATCGCGTAGTCCCACTGCTCCCGGAATCCCCGGCACTGTATCCCGAGGAGGACCGGGCCGTTCAGCCGCTGAGATTCTTCGTGGCGGAGTTCGTGAGAGAGGCCTGTATGGAAACGTATCGGGACGAGGTCCCGTACGGCGTCATGTGCAGGGTGGACGAATTCCGCGAGCAACAGGACCCCGCCTTCATAAGAGTGGTCATATACGTTGAGAAGGAGAGTCAGAAGGGGATCGTAATCGGACGCGGCGGTTCGGCGATCAAGGAAGTCGGTGAGGCCTCACGCAAGGAGATCGAGGACCTCATGGGGCGGCGGGTCTACCTCGAGCTGCGCGTGAAGGTGCTCGCGGGTTGGCGTCGCAAACGCTCGCGTTTGCGCCAGCTCGGCTTCGCGCTGCCGCCGCCCTCGACCAGTGGACACAACTCGAACTAGGGTGTAGATAGTAAGATATGGAAAACGAGAGACTGGACGACGCGTTGTTGGAAGTGCTGTCCTGTCCCAAGTGTGTCGGCGAGCTGGAATACCGACCGGAGGAATCCGTTCTCGTGTGTCACGCCTGCCGGCTCCGCTACACGATCGAGGACGGCATCCCTGTGATGTTGATAGATGAGGCCGAGGCTTTCTAGCACCGCAGTACTGGCCGCTCTGGCAGCGCTCGCTGCGCCCTGCGGCTCGGCGGCCCAGGAGCCCTCGACGGGCGGCGCCCCGTCGGAGGGAGCCGCATTCCTGCTGCTGCCCGTCGGCGCCCGCGCCGTGGGCATGGGCGGTGCCGTGACCGGAATGCGTGGGGTCGGCGAGCTCGTGCTCTGGAACCCCGCCGGTGTCGCGGCGATGACGGACCGCAGACTGCTGTTCAATCACAGCGAGTCGGCGTTCGATACGAGGAGCGACGTGCTGTCGCTCGCCTGGCCGATCCGCTCGCTGGGCACCTTCGCCCTGAGCTACTACCTGGTCGACTACGGGGAGTTGACGAGCACCGGCCCCGACGGGTCGGTCACCGGGTCGATCAACTTTCGCAATCAAGAGTTCCTGCTCAGCTTCGCGGCCCGGGTGGTTGGGCCGCTGGAGCTCGGCATCAACTACAAGCTGATCCAGTTGATCTTCCGTTGTGACGGGATATGCGCCGGGACACAGTCGTTCACGCGAACGACTCATGCGTTCGACTTCGGGCTGATCTGGAGCCGCGTCGCCGGCGTGCCGCTGTCGCTCGGTGGCTCGCTCCGGCATCTGGGCTTCCCGCTGAAGGGTGAGGACGAGGACGATCCGCTGCCGACCCGGGTCCGCGTGGGCTTGGCCTACCAGGCGCTCTCCGCGTTCACCAACGATTCCACCGTCACGCTCGTCCTCACGATGGACCTGGAGGACCAGACGCGAGACCTCGGTGAGCCGGACGTGATGTTCGGGGCGGAACTGGGCGTCACGGGTCTGTTCTTCATTCGGGCGGGCTACGCCTTCCTGGATACCGGGTTCGGGGGTCCCACTCTCGGCCTGGGGGTCACCTACGACTGGTTCTACCTCGACCTGAGCCGCGGTTTCGACGAGATCAGCTCGGCGACCGGTGAGGACGCCGTGCAGGTCAGCTTCGGCATCATCTTCTAGCGCCCGGGCGGACGACGGCAGGGTCACCGCCTCTTCCGCAAGGCCTGTTCTCCGATGTACGACAGAGACTCGATCATTCGCTATCTGCGCGAGCGCGCCCAAAGGCCCGTCCGGTTGAAGGAGATCGCCCGGGCCCTTGGAGTCGATGCCCGGGAATACCGACAGTTGAAGCGGTTGCTGCACGAGCTGGAGGAGGCCGGCGAGATCTATCGCGTGCGGCGACGTCGCTACGCGCTCCCCGACCGCATCAACCTGGTCGTGGGACGCCTGCAGGTGATACGGGCCGGGCACGGGTTCGTGATTCCCGAGGATGGCGGCGCTGACGTGTTCATCGCGTCCGCGCAGTTGGCTAACGCCTACGACGGCGACCGCGTGGTCGCCCGGGTCGAGCGTCGGCGACGCGGCCGCCAACCGGAGGGAACCATCGTCAAGGTACTCGAGCGGGCCCGCAGTCGGGTGGTCGGCGTCTATCACCGGTCCGGTCGCTACTCCTACCTGACGCCGCTCGAGAACGCGATCCACCGCGACGTATTCATCCCGCGGGTGAGCGACGAGGAGGCGGCGGACGGCACGATCGTCGTGGCGCGGATCGTCGATTGGGGCAGCGCTCATCACGACCCGGTAGGGGAGGTCGTGGAGATCCTGGGCCGGCCCGGAGAACCGGGCGTCGACGTCCTCGCCATCGTGCACGCCCACGAGTTGCCGAGCGAGTTTCCTCCCGATGTGCTGCTCGAAGCGGACGCGCTCAGAACGGGATTCGACGGCGAGCTCGACCTCGCTGGGCGCACCGACTTCCGCGGGACCCTGACCTTCACCATCGACCCCGCCGACGCCAGAGACCACGACGACGCGATCTCGATCGAGCGGCTGGCCTCCGATCGCTGGCGGGTCGGCGTTCACATCGCGGACGTCGCCCACTTCGTTCGCGAGGGCTCACCGGTTGACCTCGAGGCACTCAACAGAGGAACCAGCGTCTACCTGGTCGATCGCGTACTGCCGATGCTGCCGGAGCCACTCTCCGGTGACCTCTGTTCGCTCAGGCCGGGCGACGACCGCTACACGTTGTCGGCGTGCCTCGAGCTGAACTCGGCCGCCGAGGTCGGTTCGATCGATTTCAGCGCCGGTGTGATCCGTAGTCGCTACGCGCTGGCCTATGAGGAAGCGCAGGAGATAATGGATGGCCAGCGCCCCGCCGCTGACGACTTGCGCGAGGCGCTCCAAGCCCTGCGCGACCTAACGCTCCGCCTGCGCGAGCGCCGGCAGGCGCGCGGCGGTCTCGACTTCGATCTTCCGGAAGCGCGCGTGATCGTCAACTCGGCCGGTGAGCCGACGGCGGTGCAGCGAATTCTTCGGCTCGACGCCCACCGACTGATCGAGGAATTCATGATCCTCGTGAACGAGTCGGTTGCACGCACCGCTGAGGGCAGGGGGATCCCCTTCATCTACCGCGTGCACGAGCCGCCCGACCCCGACCGGCTGGAGCGGCTGCGGGAGTTCGTGGCCGGGTTGGGTCTCAAGCTCGCGCGAGATGCCGACAAGACGCCCCGTGCCCTGCAACGGCTGCTCGCCTCGGTGGAAG
>JASFTY010000431.1:0-3862 GCA_050050535.1 Gemmatimonadales bacterium
GACCCTTTCTTCACGCTACACGATCGAGCAGGAGCTGGGCAGCGGCGGCATGGCTACAGTCTACCTGGCGTACGATCGTAAGCACGAGCGGCAGGTGGCGATCAAAGCGCTGCGGCCCGAGCTGGCCGCCGCGCTGGGCGCCGAGCGGTTCCTGCGCGAGATCAAGATCACCGCGAACCTCAACCATCCGCACATCCTGCCGCTGCTGGATTCAGGTGAAGCCGGCGGCGCCCTGTTCTACGTGATGCCGTACGTGGAGGGCGAGTCGCTGCGCGATCGGTTGAATCGCGAGGGGCGGTTCTCGGTCGACGAGGCACTGGACCTGGCGGCCGAGATCGCCGACGCGCTCGGCTCGGCGCACCGGGGTCACGTGATTCACCGGGACATCAAGCCGGAGAACATCCTGCTGCGCGAGGGCCACGCCGTGGTGGCCGATTTCGGGATCGCGCTGGCGGTGGCGGCGTCCTATGAAGAGCGCCTGACCGAGACGGGGCTATCGCCCGGCACGCCGTCGTACATGAGCCCGGAACAGATCGACGGGACCGGGTTCGATGCTCGCTCGGACATCTACGCGTTGGGTGCGCTGCTGTTCGAGATGATCACCGGCCGGCCGCCGTTCGAGGGCCCGACGCCCCTGGCGATTGCCGTACAACACGAGACGGCGCCACCACCCGATCCGCGGGAGATCGACGCGGCGATCCCCGACGATCTCGCTAAGCTGATCCTGAGATGCCTGGCCAAGGACAGAGACGACAGATACCAGACCGCTGACGACCTGTTCGCCGAGCTCGAGCGCCTGAGGCATCCGATTCTAGAAACGGCCGGTGTGTTCAACCTGCGGGCGCTGTTGAGCCGTCTGCGCCGTCCGGCCGTGGCGATCCCCACGGCGCTGGCGGTTCTGGCGATTGCGTGGTTCTCGGTTTGGTACGTGCAGCGCCGGGCGGAGATCAGGTGGGCCAGAGAGGTGGCGCTTCCGGAGATCGAGCGGCTCATCGCGGCGAACGACGTGTGGCGCAACCTGATTCCGCCCTACCGGCTCGCGGAGCGGGCGGAAGCGATCCTGGGTGACGACCCCGAGCTGGCGGAGCTGTTTTCTCGGGTCGCCTTGGAGATCGACGTCATGACGGAGCCGGCCGGTGCCAGCGTCTACATGAGGGAGTACGAGAGCCCAGAAGCCGAGTGGACCTTGCTGGGTGTCACGCCGCTGGAGGACGTGCGCGTGCCGATCGGGATCTTCCGCTGGCGGCTCGAGAAGGAGGGGTACGAGCCCGTCCTGGCGGCGGCGTCCACCTGGGATCCGGCGAGCGCTAAGGGAGGAAAGCCAGGTACCGTCGTTGCGTACGAGCTCATCCGGACGCTGGACGAGGAGGGGAGCCTTCCGCCGGGGATGGTGCGGGTGGAGGCCACGCAGACGCCCATTGGAACGCTGCCCGATTTCTTCATCGGCCGCTACGAGGTCACGAACCGGGAGTACAAGGAGTTCGTCGACGCCGGCGGCTACAGGAACCGGGAGTACTGGAAGCACCCGGTCGTGAGGGACGGACGGGAGTTGACCTGGGACGAGGCGATGAGTGATCTCGTCGACCGGTCGGAGCAGCCGGGACCCTCCACCTGGCTGGGCGGAAACTATGCGCAGGGCCAGGGCGAGCATCCGGTCTCGGGGGTCAGCTGGTACGAGGCGGCGGCGTATGCCGAGTACGCAGGGAAGAGTCTGCCGACCGACGCCCACTGGGATGTGGCACGTGGAGGGTTCACCCCGATGATCCAGGTGCCGCAGCTGGGCGGGTTCGCCGTCCTCGCCCCCTTCAGCAACTTCGAGGGCGCGGGTCCCGTTCCGGTGGGGAGCCTCAGCGGTTTCACCGCCTACGGGGCCTTCGACATGGCGGGAAACGTCAGGGAGTGGTGCTGGAACGCGACCCCGCAAGGAAGACTCATCAGGGGCGGCGCCTGGATCGACAACACGTACGAGTTCGGCAACCAACGGCAGGCGCCACCCATGGATCGTTCCGCCCGGAACGGGTTCCGGTTGGCCCTGTATCCCGACCCCGAGAGGGTGCCCGATGCCGCGTTCGCCTTTCAAGCTCTCAGCGCGCCCACCGATTTCTGGGCGCTGGAGCCGGTTTCGGATCAGATCTTCGAGGTCTACAGGCAACAGTTCTCCTATGACGAGACCGAGCTGAACCCCCGCATCGAGTCGCGGGAGGAGAGTTCGGGAGAGTGGGCCCACGAAAGGATCTCCTTCGACGCCGCTTACGGCGGCGAGCGGGTCCTGGCCCACCTGTTCCTGCCCGCCAACTCGCCTCCCCCCTACCAGACGGTCATCTACTTCCCGGGAAGCGCCTCCACGTGGATGTCGTCGAGCGAGGACCTGGAGGACTATTACGAGTTCCCCATGTTCCTCTCTTTTCTGGTGAGGAGTGGTCGGGCCGTGCTCTATCCCGTCTACAAGGGAACCTTCGAGCGTGGAAGCCCGGCCCTGATGGCCCTCCACGAAGGAGCCGAGTCTCACGCCTACACCGACTTCCTGGTCCAGCTAGTCAAGGATTTCAGGCGAAGCGTCGACTATCTGGAGACCCGGCCGGACATCGACAGCGGGAAAATCGCCTATTACGGCATGAGCTGGGGAGGTCAGCTTGGCGCCATCGTCCCGGCGGTGGAAGAGCGACTCTCGGCCACTGTACTAGTGGCGGGGGGCTTCTGGGGGATCGCAAGACCCGAGGCTCAGGAGATCAACTACGTGACGCGGGTCACGACGCCCACCCTGATGTTGAACGGCAGGTACGACAACTTCTTCCGCATCGACGAGCAGGTGAGGCCGATGTTCCACCTCCTCGGAACCCCGGCGGCGGACAAGCAGCTCATCCTCTACGACACCGATCACATCCCGCCGCGAGAAGAGTTCATCAAGGAGACGCTGGGCTGGCTGGACAGGTATCTGGGGCCGGTGAGCAGATGAGCGACGTATCGCGTAGCCACCTATCGCCCTGATAGTGAGTGCCCCTGTGGAACGCGACCGAGGAGGTGTAGCGGCGGTGCGCATCGCCATCCTGACGGCCGGGACGCGTGGCGACGTCCAGCCATACATCGCGTTGGGCTGCGGGTTGCAGTCGGCCGGATACGAGGTCCGGCTCGCGACGTGCGGCCCGTTCCGCGAGACGGTCGAGGCTCACGGACTCGAGTTCAGGTTCCTCGCGGCGGATCCGCGCGAGGAGATGCGCGGGCGCCGGGGTAGGAAGTGGCTCGAATCGGGCGAGAACGTCGTCCGCTTCACGCTCCGGATGATCCCCATCTTGCGTGAAAACCTGCTCCGACATCTAAGCGATGTGGAGGCGGCGTGCGAGGGAGCCGACGCCATCGTCCACTCGCCGCTCGCCTTCGCGGGATGGCACATCGCCGAGGCGTTCCGCGTGCCCAGCTTGGTGGCGGCGTTGCAGCCGGCGACGCGGACCCGTGCGTTCCCGGCGATGCCGCTCGCCGCACGATGGAGTCCGGGCGGGACGTATAACCTGCTGACGCACGTAGCACTCGAGCAGTGCGTGTGGCAGGCGTTGCGCTCGCTGCTCAACCGCTGGCGTCGCGAGTCGCTGGGGATCGCTGCGCTGCCGCTGAGCGGGCCGTTTCGGGTGATGCTGGGGCGGCGGACGCCGGTGCTCTACGGATTCAGCCCACTGGTCGTACCCAAGCCGGGTGACTGGCCGGACTGGCACCACCTCACCGGCTACTGGTTCCTCGACCGTCCTGATGATTGGCGGCCGCCGGCGCGCGTGACCGAGTTCCTCGAGGCCGGTCCACCACCGGTGTACGTGGGGTTCAGCAGGATGATGCCGCGCGACCCCGCTGCGATGATCGAGATCGTGCTGGG
>JASFTY010000432.1:0-3861 GCA_050050535.1 Gemmatimonadales bacterium
ACCCGAGCTCTGGAAAGCCCGGATGCACCAAAGTAGAGGCGTCGCACAGACGACCTTGCACGATCGCCACAGTTGGGTTCGGAGCTCTGGTTAGGGGTTGACAAAGTAACGCCACATTCGACAGCCGACATTCAACTGCCGATTTCCGGCTTTCCTTCAACGACCGACGTCGGATGTACGACGTTCAACGCTCGAGTGTCGCACAAGCGAACGTAGAACGTCGGAGGTCGATAGTCGAGAACGAGCCGAAACTCGGTAGTCGGCTGTCGGCTGTCGAATGTACAAGCTAATCCGACATAGGGATCTTGATGCCGTGTTTGCGAGCCGTCTCAAAAGCGGTTTCGTATCCCGCGTCGGCGTGCCGCGCCACGCCGCTGCCCGGGTCGTTGGTCAGCACGCGCTGCAGCCGCCGTGCCGCCCCCTCGGTGCCGTCGGCGACGATCACCATACCGGCGTGCAGCGAATCGCCGATGCCCACGCCACCCCCGTGGTGGAAGCTGACCCAGGTCGCGCCGCTCGCCACGTTGAGCATGGCGTTGAGGACCGGCCAGTCGGCGATCGCATCGCTGCCATCCTTCATCCCCTCGGTCTCGCGGAACGGGCTCGCTACCGAGCCGGTATCGAGATGGTCGCGCCCGATCACGATCGGCGCCTTCAGGTCGCCGCGCGCCACGAGCTCGTTGATGGCCAGCCCGAACTTGGCGCGCTCGCCCTGTCCCAGCCAGCAGATCCGCGACGGCAGACCCTGAAACGCGACCCGCTCGCTCGCCATCCTGATCCAGCGTCCCAGTGCCTCGTCCTCCGGAAACAGGTCGAGCACCAGCTCGTCGGTGCGGTGGATGTCGGACGGCTCGCCCGAGAGCGCCGCCCAGCGGAACGGCCCCTTGCCTAGGCAGAAGAGCGGCCGGACGTAGGCCGGCACGAAGCCGGGGAAATCGAAAGCGTTCTCGACACCGGCATCCCGTGCCTGCGCCCGGATGTTGTTACCGTAGTCGAAAACGATCGAGCCCTGTCGTTTCAGCTCGAGCATACCGCGGACGTGCACGGCCATCGAATCCATCGCCCGCTTCACATACTGCTCGGGATCGCTGCCCCGCAGCTCCGCCGCCTCTGCCAGTGAGAGGCCCTGAGGGACGTACCCGTTCAGCGCGTCGTGGGCGCTCGTCTGGTCAGTGACCAGGTCCGGCACTATCCCGCGTCGAGCGATCTCGGGGACGATGTCGGCACAGTTGCCCACCAGTCCCACGGAGAGCGCATCCTTGCGGTCGCGGGCGGCGAGTACGAGCTGCAACGCTTCGTCCAGGTCCTCGGTGGCGCGGTCCAGATAGCGGGTCTTCAGGCGCCGCTCGATTCGAGCCGCGTCCACCTCGACGCCGAGGAACGCTCCGCCGTTCATCGTCGCAGCGAGCGGCTGCGCTCCACCCATACCGCCGAGACCGCCGCTGAGCACGAAACGGCCGGCAAGCGCACCATCGAAATGCTGGTGGGCCGCCGCCGCGAACGTCTCGTAGGTACCCTGCAGGATTCCCTGCGTACCGATGTAGATCCAGGAACCGGCGGTCATCTGGCCGAACATGATCAGACCCTTGCGCTCCAGGTCCCTGAAGTAGTCCCAGGTCGCCCAGCGACCCACGAGGTTGGCGTTGGCGATCAGTACGCGCGGCGCATCGGGATGTGTCGTGAAAACACCCACGGGCTTGCCGCTCTGCACGAGAAGCGTCTCGTCATCGCCCAGCTCCCGCAGCGACCGCACGATCGCGTCGAACGCCTCCCACGAACGCGCGGCTCTGCCCGAGCCGCCGTAGATGATCAGCTCATCCGGCTTCTCCGCCACCTCCGGATCGAGATTGTTCATCAACATCCTCAGCGCCGCTTCCTGGCCCCAACCCATACAGGAGATCTCCGTCCCCCGCGGCGCCCGTACCGCGCGTGCTCCCTTCGTCACCATGGACATCGAGTCCTCCGATCCTTGAGCCGTCACCCTGCCAGGCAGCTCGGCGGGCGCCGTCGACGACCTCTCTACTGACCCCGCGTCTCCTGACGATAGTCGAATTTAATGTCACGTAGATCGTTCAGGTTGACCCTGAAATCGAACAGGAAATTGCCGTTGGCGGCCTTCAGAAAACTGAACGTCGCGGACCAGCGGTGAAGACTACGCCGCAGGCTAAGCGCATGGTCCACGAACCCACCTCCCTCCAGGTCATACTGCGTGCGCCAGGTCAGCCTCCAGTTCTCCGTAGGCTGGAAGCCGAAGTTCAACCGTAGCGACTGATTGTTACTCGGGGGATCCTGCCCCGGTATCGGCCGCCTCCGCAATAGGCTGTAGTCGACGCTCAGCGTCCACGGTTGCCGCGCATCCCGCGGCCGCTCCTCGCGCTCAGGAATCTCGCCTTCCCTGAGCTGATCCAACTCCTCCTCGGTGAACTCCTCGGCCTCCGGCACGATCCCGCGGCCCGACCTGACGTCCTCCGGCCCGCCGACGATTCCCTCGAACGTGCGCTGGCCCAGCGAGAACCCGAGGTTCAGCTGAGTGAGGAACGGCGCGAACCGACGCCCCCCACCATCAGTTTCCTCGAACAGATCGTGCGTGAAACGCAGCGTCAAGCCGCGTAGCAGATCGGACGTCACGGAGTTCGAGATCGTGTTGGTCGTCACCCTTCCCGTCACCACATCGTAGGTCAGCGACGACGTCCTGATGGCGAGCAGCGTGATCTTGCGCGCTTCCTCCGGCTGGCCAGCCGCGAGACTGTCATCGGAAGCGCCGGGGATCGAATCCTGTAACTCGTTGCGTGGCTTGAGCTTGGCCTCGAAGGTCTGCTGCAGCCCCAACGTGATGACGTGGTTCTCTCGCAGGGTGTCCGCCCCGAAGATCTCCTGCGCTCGCAGCGACGGGGTCACCGCCGGGCTGTAGGTCCAGTTGATGACCGGTGAGATCTTGTGGCGGATGCGCTCCACCGGCCCGACGCCCGGGAAGAAGCCGTAGATGTCGCTGTTGAGTCCGGCGCTGACGGAGACGCGAGTCGGCGCGGCGACGAAGTCGAGGTCCGTCAGGTTGTTGCGTCTCAGTTGGCCGCTGAGGTTCAACGAGGGGGTCAGGTTGGTCGAGCCGATCAGGCGCTGTTGGTACCCCAACGAGGTCCGCCAGTTGATATCGGCCTGCTGCCTTTTTTCCCCGATTACGACTGTGTCTTCCACGATATCGAGCGTGTCGACGACGGTCTCTCTGTACGTCCCACTCGAATTCCAACGTAGATTGCCGAGTGACAGGTTCGATGTCAGGCCACTGTTCAAGCTCGACTGGTCCGCCCGACCCGGCGTTTCCGATGTAGAACGGGTCAGGTTCGTGCTGCCGGTCCAGGTCAGCCCATGGTACCAGCGCTTGTTGATCGGCGAGGGGGAGGGCGTGATGACGATGGGCGTCAGGGTGAGCGAGAAGGAGGGTAGCGTCATGGTCGTCGGTTGGGGAAAGCTATCCGGGTTCGACAGCGGCTGCACCCGCTGAGCGCCGATGTTGAGCGTTCCCCAATCGAACTTGCGCGAGTACCCGATATCGGATCGCAGCTGCTGGGTGAGCCGCTCGGGGTTGAACTCGTTCTCGCGCTGGAACTGCTGGCTGGAGACGAAGCTGACCGATGCACGAAGGTCGGCGCGCTCACCGAATTGCTGGCTGTGGTTCCAGGCGAGCGACAGTTCCCTGCCGTCTGGCAGAATGAAGTAGGAGGTACCGAGCCGGCCGGTGAGGAACTTCTGACGCCAGCGATATCGGAAGAAGCCGTCGAAGCGTGTCCAGGTGCTCGACCACCAATCGAGACTCAGCTGGGCGTCCATATAGTCGCTGATCGCCCAATAGTATCCGACGTT
>JASFTY010000433.1:0-3855 GCA_050050535.1 Gemmatimonadales bacterium
ATCGAGGCAGCGATGGCCGACGGGCTCTCTCCTGCCAGAGATCGCTCGATCGCCTGACGACGATCCTTCTCTCGGCTCCTGGGCATGCCTTCCTCCGGTCGACGTGGGAGAAAGGCACACGATACGCCCTAGGCGCAGAACAGTCCCGAGAGCGATATGTGAACGATGTCCTGGCACAAGAACCTGTGAACGATGTATTGGCACTCATCACCTAAACTTAACAGAGTGGCTACAGAAGATCGAACGCCCCCGCAGTGTCTGCGGGGGCGCTGCCATCCTGCCGTTAGACCGGGAAGGCCACCTCAAGCCAGGTGCTGCTTGAGCTTCTGCTCCAAGTCCTGCTTCGGGACATAGCCGATCACCGTTTCCACGTGTGCCCCGTCCTTGAAGAACAAGATGCTGGGGATCGACCGTATGTTGAACCTGAACGCCGTGCGCTGGCTCGCGTCGACGTCGAGTTTCGCCACCTTCACCTGGCCCTCGTACTGCTGCGCCAGGTCCTCGACGATCGGCGCCACCATGTGACAGGGCGCGCACCAGGCGGCCCAGAAATCGACCATCGCCACCCCCTCGATCTGCTCGACCTCTTCAGCGAACGTCTCGTCGGTGACCTCTTTAACGAAACCCATTACTCTCTCCGCTCTCGTCGCTTCCACGTTGCCGACCGGCGGCCCGCGCCGGCCCCTTTCACACGCCACCAATTATATCATAATCTTCCGGCACGCGCCGCCGGGGTGCGCTCCCCGGCCCCGGCCGGCTTCGCACCGGCGATGAAACGCACAACCTGGGTCAAGGGGTTCCCGATGGGACTAGAGGCACGTCTCGAGCACGTGGCGATCGCCGTGCAGAATCTCGATGCCGCGCTGGCCGTCTACCGCGCGATCCTCGGCCGGCCCGATTCGGGCCGCGAGGTCGTCGAGTCGGAGCAGGTCAAGCTCGCCTTCTTCGACCTCGGTGAGGCCCGGCTGGAGCTCCTGGAGCCCACCGCCGCCGACTCGCCGGTGGGACGGTTCCTGGAGCGCCGCGGCCCCGGCCTGCACCACATCGCGCTGGAAGTCGACGATCTGGACGCCGCGCTCGAGCGCTGCCGGGCCGCCGGGCTGACCACGGTCGGCGAGGCGCCCAGGCCAGGCGCCGGCGGCCGCCCGGTCGCATTCCTGCACCCCGCCGGCACCGGAGGAGTCCTGCTCGAGCTCTGTCAGGCAACGCGCTAGCGGTCGGCCGGCTCAGCGCGGCTCAGCACTCGAACGTCTGCAGCGAGAGGACGATCTGCTCTATGTACCAGCGGTCGTCCCCGGCGAGGACGATCCGGAACGGCAGAGTGATATTCGCCGGCAGGCGGGCGATGTCCGCCGTGACGGTCGTTTGGCCTCGCTCGCGGGCGGAGAAGTCCGGCTGCGACGTGATACGGAAGTTGACGGGCCGCAGGCAGGCGGCGAGCACGATCATCCGGTCCGTGACTTCCTGCTCAGGGTACGACCTCGAGATCGAGCCCTGGTCCGTGCCGAACACGGCCGCCATCCTCTGGTAGGCGACTCGCACGCGCTCGAATTCGCCCGCCGCCTTCGCCTCCTGCGCTACCTTGGCCGCGCTGAGGAACGTTTCGACCGCCTCCTCCGGCGTCGCCGCGCCCATCGGTATCTCGACGGAATAGTAGGATCCACTTCCGCCGCTACAGCCGCTCAGTCCGACGAGGACCGCGGCCAGCACCGCCACTCGCCCAGCCTTACGCACCTTTGGACCCTCCCGTTGTGGGAACGCTGGATCTCCGATCAGGGACACGCTAGAAGAATAGAGCGAAGCGGGCCGGTTGTCGACCACAGCGAATTTCGGAGTTCGAAATTCGAAGTCCGAGATACGAAGTCCGACGCCGGAAATCGAACGTCGGCCGTCGGGTTCCGAGCTCGAGAAGTGAGCCGGATGTCGAGGATCGGCCGCAGGCTGTCGAGTGTCGAGCTTGTCTCCTACACGGGCCGGCTCACTAGCCCTTCCGGAACGACAGTCTGTCGTCATCCGCCTGGCGCTCGACGACGACCGTGTCGCCCTCGCTGAACCTGCCCTCGAGAACCGCCGTCGACAGTGGGTTGAAGAGCAATTGCTGGAGCGCGCGCTTCAGCGGCCGCGCGCCGAAGGCGGGCTCGTAACCCTCGGTCGATATCAGATCGCGCGCCGCGTCCGTCACCTCGAGCGTCAGGTTCTGTTCAGCCAGCAGCGAGCCGGCACGCTCGAGTTGCAGGTCGACGATCCGTCTCAGTTCATCGCGGCCCAGCATCTTGTAGATGATGATGTCATCGACGCGGTTCAGGAACTCGGGCCTGAAGGTAGCGCGCAAGCCGTCCCAGACACGCTTCTCGACCTCCTCCCAGTCGCCCACGGCCTCCGGGTCGAGCAGCCACTGGCCGCCGATGTTGGAGGTCATGATCAGGACCGTGTTGCGGAAGTCGACAGTGCGGCCGTGACTGTCGGTGAGCCTACCATCGTCGAGCACCTGCAACAGGATGTTGAAGACATCGGGATGAGCCTTCTCGATCTCGTCGAACAGGACGACGCTGTACGGTCGGCGGCGAACGCGCTCGGTCAGCTGGCCACCCTCCTCGTAGCCGATGTATCCGGGCGGCGCACCGATGAGCCGGGCCACCGAATGGCGCTCCATGTACTCCGACATGTCGAGCCGCACCATCGCGCCCTCGTCTGCGAACAGGAACTCGGCCAGCGCCCGGGCGGTCTCGGTCTTGCCGACGCCGGTGGGCCCCAGGAATATGAAGCTGCCGACCGGGCGGTTCGGATCCTGCAGGCCCGCGCGGTTGCGCCGCACGGCGTTGGCCACCGCCTCGATGGCCTGGCTCTGATTGACGACGCGCCGGTGGAGGTGTTCCTCGAGGTGAACGAGGCGTTCGCGCTCGCTCTCCATCATCTTGGAGACCGGGATCCCGGTCCAGCGCGAGACGACGGCGGCGATATCCTCCTCGGTCACCTCCTCCTTCAGATAGCGCGACTCTGCCTGCAGCTCGGCGAGCTTTTCGCTCGCCGCCGCCAGTTCCTTCTCCATCGCCGGGATCTTGCCGTGAACGATCTCGGCCACCCTGCCGTGCTCGCCGGCTCGTGTCGCCTGGTCGGCATCGACCCGTAGGTTCTCGGTCAGGCTCTTGAGCGTACGAATATTCTCGATCGCTTCCTTCTCGGCCTGCCACTTCGCCTTCATGCCGCTAGACCGCTCGCGCAGTTCCGCCAGCTCTCTCTCGAGCCGCTCCAGTCGCTTGCGGCTCTCGGGGTCCTCTTCCTTCTGCAGCGCCTGCTTCTCGATCTCCAGCTGAACGGTCCGTCGTTCGACCTCGTCGATCTCGAGCGGCATAGAGTCGATCTCGATCCGCAGCATCGAGGCGGCCTCATCGATGAGATCGATGGCCTTATCGGGCAGGAAGCGATCGGCGATGTAGCGATCGGAGAGCCGCGCCGCGGCGACGATGGCGCCGTCGGTGATCCGAACGCCGTGATGAACCTCGTAGCGCTCCTTCAGCCCGCGCAGGATACCGACCGTGTCCTCGACGCTCGGCTCGGAGGTGAAGATCGGCTGGAAACGCCGCTCCAGGGCCGTGTCGGTCTCTACATGCTCGCGATACTCGTTGAGCGTCGTCGCACCGACGACGCGTAGCTGCCCGCGGGCGAGCAGCGGCTTCATCATGTTGCCCGCATCCACCGCGCCCTCCGCCGCCCCGGCGCCCACGATCGTGTGCAGCTCATCGATGAAGACGACGTACAGGCCCTCGCTCTCGGTGATCTCCTTCAGTAGTGCCTTGAAGCGCTCTTCGAATTGGCCGGGGTATTTCGTGCCCGCGATCATGCTCGCGATGTCCA
>JASFTY010000434.1:0-3852 GCA_050050535.1 Gemmatimonadales bacterium
CGCCTACGTGATCGCCGCCGTCATCCTGGTGGCCTACGTCTGGTCGCTCGCCGCAAGGCTCGACCAGGTCGAGAAGGGCAGGGAGACGCGTCAGGAGGACGTGGCGCCCTAGCGATCTGCCAGTTCGGGGGGGAAGATCTCGGCCAGCTCGATCTCACCGGGCGCGAGATCACCCAGGCGAACGGGCAAACGAGCGGTGTAAGTCTGCGGCTCGGCGGCGCCGCCGGCCAGATCCCACACGTCCACGCAGTTCGAGTCGGGATCGACGATCCAGTACTGGGCGACGCCCTGCCGCCTGTAGAGTTTCAACTTGATCGTCCGGTCGCGCTTCGCCGTGCCCGGCGAGAGGATCTCTACCACCAGATCGGGCGCGCCGCGGATCCCTTCTTTGACGAGGTGCTCGGAGCGGCCCTTCGACACGAAGATGATGTCGGGCTGAACGCCTTCCTCGGTCTCCGGAAACTCGACGCCGACCGGAGCGTCGAACACCCAACCGTGTCCGGGCTCCATGAGCATCCGTCTCAGAGCCGCCTCCAGGTTGGCGCTGATCCACTGGTGGCGAAGGACCGGGGCCGGCGTCACGTACAGCTCGCCGTCGATGGCCTCGTAGCGCTTGCCGTCCTCGGGCATGAGCTGGGCGTCCTGCCAGGTGATCCGGGTCGTCGGCATGGTATCGACAGTATACCTCCCGGTCAGGTTGGAGGCGAGCGAGCCAGGGCCGTCATATCTTGGGGATGCCCTGTCAACGAACCGTCAACGGACTTGAGAGATGGACCTGAGGATTAGTCGAATCGAGCGCGGCTATCTCTTGGAGGCGCGCACCGAGCTGGCGCGGCCGCTCGACGAGGTGTTCGACTTCTTCGCCAACGCCCACAACTTGGAAGCGCTGACACCAGCTTTCTTGCGCTTCGAGATCCTGACCCCCGATCCAATCATCCTGCGCAAAGGGACGATCATCGACTACCGCCTGCGACTGCGCGGTATACCGGTCCGCTGGCGCAGCGAGATCTCGGTTTGGGAGCCGCCCCACCGGTTCGTCGACACCCAGCTGCGCGGCCCCTATCGCTGGTGGATCCACGAGCACCGCTTCGAACCTGCGGGTCGCGGCACGCTGATGACCGACCGGGTGGAGTACGGTGTGTTGGGCGGCGACATCGTCCACGGGCTGTTCGTCGCACCCGATCTCCGCAGGATCTTCGCTTACCGGGCGGAGCGCGTCGCCGACCTCGTCGACTGACGCGATCAAACCATCGGCCCAGACTTCCGATGTGCCGGCCTGGCCTCTGATCTAGGGCAGGTCGCGCAGGCGGGGACGCGGCAGGCCGTCCGGCGGATCGGGCCAGATAGCGCTCAGCAATCCCTGGATACAGTCGCCGTGCACGTGAGAGAGGATGGCCAGGGGTGCGTCGTCAGCTGGGGTGAGATGGGCGATTATGCGAAGGCACAGCAGGCAATTGTCGCATATGTCCAGCGTCGTGTAGTCGATGACGACCTTGTTCCTCATAGCTCCGACTTCCGCGCTTCGAGGATGGTAGATGTAAAGGGTGTGCCTCTTGTGCGCCAGGTGAGAATGGCAGGCCGCGATCCGGTCGGCAAGGCAGGATCGCGGTACGCTGTTGACCGATCGGGTGGCACATGGACAGACCCGGTGGCTAACGGTCGCGTTCCTGGCTGATCACCTCGGCGGGAGATGGCTCGAGTTCCGGCTCGGGAAGCTCGGCAATCTGAGCCAGGATCCTGGCGACGTTGGGATCACGGTCAAGTAGCCTGAGCAGCGTATCAGCTGCTGCCGACTGAAACACGGTTCCACGTTCCCAACGGACTACGGTCTTGGGACCAGTCCTGAGCAGAGCCTCGAGCTGCGCTTGGGAGAGGCCGTACCTTCGTCTGATCCGTATTATCTCTTCTGGTGTCAGCAGCCCCTCTTCGCCTCGGATCGCCGCTACCGCCCTCTGCTGGGTCCGCTCCATCTGTTCGGGCGTCGCGTACTCGGAGCCGCAACCGTCGCAGCGCAGATGCTCGTCTTCGACGATGGCGCTCCGCCGCCCGATCGAGACCGCCTTCTCCTCCCTCACTAGTGCGGCGGTCAACTCGCCGCAGACCGCACACTCGTAACCTCGCTCGGACATGATTCGTTCACCGCAGCTTGAAGGAGACCACGACGACCGGGCCGTGCCGCCGCGTCTGAAGCTTCACGTACGGCTCAAACTCGTCGTACGTCGTCTGATAGACGTCTTGCTTCAGCTCTGGGACCGCTCTGCTCCTCATCGCCTTGTGGAACTCGCCTGCTGAGAGGCTGAGAATGCAGTCCCTGACATCTCGGGCGTCGAGGCCGAGCCTGTAGGCGTCCCTCCGTGCCTGCAACGTGATCACGAAGGCGCCGCCGGCAACACGCCGTTTCACCTCTTCCAGATCGTAGGCTGGCTTACCCCGGGTCAGGACCGGCCAGTCTCAAGGTAGCATGGTGCTACCATTCTTTCAACACCGTAAACGATCCCGAGGTTCCGACACCCTGATCCCAGACCACGCGACTTGGGATCGGTCATCCGAACTGGGTCTACTATGGCCGACCTTGTTCAACAGACCGTCAACGTCTTGGAGGGGAAAGCTGGCACCTGGTGAGTGAACTGTACGGGGGGCTATTGGACGAGGCGGACTTCGGCCCGGTGGCCGGGCGACGCCGCGAGGCGCGCATCGAGGGTGAGCAGCGGGGCGTCAAGCGCTTCGGCTAGGGCCACATAGGTCGCATCGTACGCGGAGAGGTTCTCTCGCAGGGCCCATGTCCGTGGTAACAGCTCGTCGTGCCCGTAGCGTGTGATGTCTAGCTGGCCCAGCACCTCGGCTGCCATCGCTCCGCGCTCCGCCGTCATCGCGCCGCGTCGCACGTGACCGCGAAGAACTTGCAGCACTTCGATGTCCAAGAGCTGGGGCGCGTGCAGCGATTCCGCCGGCGATGATATGACGTCGGCTATGCGACGACCCACCTCCGTGTTGAGCAGAACCGCGACCAAGGTGGAAGCATCGAGGACGATCACCGCCCGTCCCGCTCCTTCCTGACGGCGTCGGCTGGAGAGGGATCGAGCTCGAGTGCAGGGAGCGCTGCCAGGCGCGCCAGCACCTCCTGCCGGGTCGGCCGCTCCAGCGCTTTGCTCAATTCCCGCAGCGCGTACTCGGACATCGACATTCCCGCGAGGGCGGCGCGGGCCTTGAGCTTCCGGTGGAGCTTGTCCGGGACATTCCGTATCTGTAGCATAGGGGTCATGTGTGTAACATGAAAACATGCATAGCACATGTCAACTCTTTTGTGGCTTGTGTGGTCGAATCGATGGTCCTTTTGGTGGGAAGGTCGCACCGGGACGTCATCCGATTCTCAACGTTCCTGTCGAGTACGCTGGCGCGAGGGGCGCTTTCCGGATAATCTCTTGGGGCACGACAGGAGGACGTTGTAGGACCGGGTAGCTCAGCTGGTAGAGCAGCGGACTTTTAATCCGCAGGTCGTGGGTTCGAGCCCCACCCCGGTCATCTTCTCCATAACGCAAACCATGTCGTTTGCTACGCTTCAGTTGTCTCGTTGCCCTACTGCAGGAGCAATTCGCCGAGTCGCCAAAGCTTGGAGGCGGAGATCTGGGAAGCGCTGGAGAGGACCGTGCACGAACAGGGCCTGAGTTGAGTAAAGTGAGGAGAACGCAACCGACGTTGTGTAAAGTATTACGACCAATTACTTTCCACAAGCCGACTTACGTAGGACTCACTTTACACAACGGTTGACGATCCGTGCAACCCTTTGTCCCCCAGCCACTTCCACGCCAGGACATCGACTGGCCGGAGCTACTCCCGGCCATCGGGACCGCT
>JASFTY010000435.1:0-3816 GCA_050050535.1 Gemmatimonadales bacterium
GCTTGTGGTCGCCGATCAGGTCGAGGCCGAGTACCTCCTCGCCGTTGAAGACGAGCAGGCCCACCTGGTCGTCCACCCAGGGGAACGCCTTCGACCATCGGTCGAGGTCATTAGAGCGGGTCTCGTATATATGATCGAGCTTGCCGGTCGGCGACCGGGCATCGAGGCACTCGGCGTACCCATCGATCTCGCCCCACACGTCGCGCTGCGCTCCGGCGAGGACACGGTGATCGGCGGCAGCCCCGGCCCGGGCCGCCCGGGCCTCTAGCTTGCGGGCGTGTCGCCGTACCTTGGACGGCGAATAGTGGTCCCCGTGCCTGAAGGAACGGCTGTCGCACCGCCAGCGGCCCTGCTCCATACACTATGTGAAGCGCCGGATTATGTGGAGCTGCCAGGGTTCCTCAGTGATTTCCGCTGCTCGCGCGTGGGCTACGGCTTGAAGAGGGCAACATAATCCGGAGCCTCCGAAGCGCTTAGACTTCCTCTCCAAGGTCCCCAATGGAGAGGAGGTCGAAATGGGTAATCCGTCCCGGGTCGAGGTCGTCGGCCCACTCGTTCCCTACGTAGCCGGTTTCCGCGAAGAGCTGAAATCCCAGGGTTATCGGCGGAACGCGGTTGCTGATCAGCTTCGGGTAATGGCCCACGTCAGCCGGTGGCTGGCTGGCAAGAGCCTCAGCGAGAAGAAGCTCACTCCTGAGCGTATAGAGGAGTTTCTCGCCGCCAGACGCGCTGCCGGCTATGTGCAGTGGCGTTCGCCGAAGGGCGTAGCGCCCCTGCTGGCATACTTCCGTGGCCTGGGGGTGGCGCCGGTTTCTGACGCTACCACGCCCTCGACGCCGGCCGAGAGTCTCCTTGAGGGTTACGGCACGTACCTGGTCGAAGAGCGGGGGCTCGCCCCTGGGACGGTGAGGGGCTACCTCGACGTGGCCAGACTGTTTCTCAAGACCCGGCCGCCAGTAGCGGGGCTGGATCTGGAAGAGCTCACCGCCTCGGAGGTCATCGGGTTCGTGACCGCCGAGTGCCGACACCGGGGCACCGGCTCCGCCAGGTACGTGGTCACAGGCCTTCGCGCCCTGCTGCGGTACTGCTACATCGAGGGCATCACCGCGCGGCCGCTGGCGGAAGCGGTGCCTACGGTCGCCGGATGGCGACTGGCCGCGCTCCCGAGGGCGATCGAGCGCGACGAGGTCGCAGCGCTGCTCAGGAGCTGCGATCGGCGAACCACGTTCGGGCGTCGGGACTTCGCCGTGTTGACGCTGCTCGTGCGTCTCGGGCTGCGAGCGGGAGAGGTCGCCGGGCTCCTCCTCGACGACATCGACTGGCGGAGAGGAGAGCTCCTCGTCCGTGGTAAGGGCCCCAAGGACGAGCGTCTGCCGCTTCCTGCCGATGTCGGGGAGGCGATCGCCGGGTGGCTGCGCCGGGGGCGCCCGCGATGTGCCGCCCGCGAGGTCTTCACCAGGGTGCGGGCGCCGCACCGCGGTCTCACTTCCCAGGGGATCTCGGCGATCGTGGGGGCCGCAGCCAGGCGTGCCGGCCTCGGCGGCGTGCACGCCCACCGGCTCCGCCACACCGCGGCGACCGAGATGCTGCGTTCGGGGGCTGGATTCCAGGAGATCGGCCAGGTGCTGAGGCACCAGAGCGTCCTCACCACTTCCATCTACGCGAAGCTCGACCGCTCCTCCCTCCGCGAACTGGCCAAGCCGTGGCCGACGGAGGACAGAGGGGAGGTGGGTCGATGAGCACGCTTCGTTCCGCACTGGAGGACTACCTGGCCATGCGGCGCTCGATGGGGTTCAAGCTCGACCGGGCGGGGCGCCTGCTGGCCCAGTTCGTCACCCACTGCGAGACGGCTGGTTCGGAGACGGTCACGACTCAGCTCGCCCTCTCGTGGGCAACGCTTCCCGCGGCGGGAAGCCAGGCCTGGCACGCCGGACGGCTCTCGGTTGTGCGCGGCTTCGCTAGGTACCTCGCGCTCCTCGACGAGCGAACCGAAGTCCCGCCGCCCGACCTTCTCAACAACCGGAGCCACCGGGCGTGCCCCTATCTGTATTCGACCGACGAGGTCGTGGCGCTCATGGACGCGGCCGGAGGGCTCCCCTCGCCGCTTCGGCGAGCCACCTTCTCCACGCTGATCGGCCTGCTGTACGTGACCGGGATGCGCATCGGGGAAACCCTGCGGCTCGACCGCGACGACCTCGATCTCGTCCAGCAAGTCATCGTCGTGCGCGGCTCGAAGTTCGGGAAGGCTCGGGAGGTCCCGATCCACGAAAGCACCACGCGAGCCCTGGGTGTTTACGCGAGGCAGCGGAAGGAGCTCTGCCCCCGGCCGAGCTCGCCGGCGTTCTTCATCTCGCTGGCCGGCACGCGTCTCCGCTACGACAACTTCCACCTGTGCTTCCAAGCTCTGGTGCGGGAGGCGAGGCTCACTCCGCACTCGCCCATGTGTCGGCCCCGGCCGCACGACCTCCGTCACACCTTCGCGGTCTCGACTCTGATCGACTGGTACCGCCACGGCTTCGAGGTCGAGCCCCGGATGCCGAGGCTGTCGACCTACCTCGGCCACGTCCACCCGGCGAACACCTACTGGTACCTTGAGGCGGCGCCCGAGCTGCTGGCCCTTGCGGCGGCGCGCCTCGAGGCCAACGCGGAGCCGGACGCATGAGCGCCCTGGCCCCGACCCTCGAGGCGTTCTTCACCGAACGCCTGATCACCCAACGCCGGGCGAGTTCCCACACCATCGCCGCCTATCGGGACGCGATTTGCCTCCTCCTCGGATTCGTGGAGCGGCGGACCGGCAAGGCTCCCGCCACCCTCCAGTTCGAGGATCTCGACGCTGCGACGATCGGGAGGTTCCTCGATCACCTCGAGCGGGAGCGGGGCAACAGTGTCCGCACCCGTAACGCCCGCCTGTCGGCGATCCACTCCCTGTTCCGGTACGCGGCCCTGCGCCACCCAGAGCACGCAGAGCTGATGAGGCGAGTCCTGGCCATCCCACCCAAGCGTTCCCTGCGCACGATCGTCACCTTCCTCACCGATGAGGAGGTGGAGGCGATCCTGGCCGCCCCAGACCGCAGGACCTTCCTCGGACGGCGGGACCATGCACTGCTGCTTCTGGCTATCCAAACCGGGCTGCGGGTCTCCGAGCTCACTCGTCTCGTCTGCGAGGACATCGCCCTGCGCGCCGGAGCGCACGTACGCTGCGTGGGCAAGGGCCGCAAGCAGCGCGCCACGCCCCTCACCACCACGACGGCCGCCGTACTGCAGGCCTGGATCAAGGAGCGGGGTGGGCAACCCACCGACCCCCTATTCCCCACCCGTCACGGGGCGGCCCTCAGCCGCTGGGGTGTCAGCCTGCTCGTCTCAAGGCACGCCCACACCGCAGCCCGGCGCTGTCCGTCGCTTGCGACCAAGAAGGTCTCCCCTCACGTCCTCCGGCATACCGCGGCGATGCGGCTCCTCCACGCCGGGGTCGACACCTCGGTGATCGCTCTGTGGCTCGGTCACGAGAGCGTCGAGACCACCCAGATCTACGTGCACGCCGACCTCACCCTGAAAGAGCGAGCCCTGGCCCGTACCTCCCCCGCTGGAAGCGTCCCCCGTCGCTACCGGCCCCGAGACGAGTTGCTCGCCTTCCTCGAGGCGCTCTGATTATGTCGAGACCTGCCGCTCGAAGTCCCCCTCAACCAGCCCATCCGTCCCCGGCTCTACATAATCCGGAGCTTCACATAGTGCCACTTATGTTGTCCTCTACATAAGGTTCACGAGACCGGGATCGTCGTCTTGGTGTTGGCGCCCAGGACGATGGACCGGTTGGTC
>JASFTY010000436.1:0-3810 GCA_050050535.1 Gemmatimonadales bacterium
GGACCAGATCGGCCACACCTTCCAGGTGACCGGCCAGTTGCGGCCGCTCAGCACGACAGGCCGCTTTCGCAACCCGATCCGGGTCTCGCTTCGCTTCTCGCAGAACGACCAGAACCAGTGCCGGCGCCTCGGTTCCTCGCTCGTCGGCCTGCCGCCGCTGCCCGGCGCGGACCTGCCGACCTGCGAGCCGTTCACCGACCTGGTCATCCGCGACCTGGGCTTGACCGTCAATACCGACGTCACTCCGTTCGTTGTCGGACTGCAGGCGTTCTGGCGCGACACCCAGAGCGAGCTCGGCCAACGGCTCGGATCGACGCAGCTCGAGATATCCATATTCGGACAGTTCCTCTTCGAGACAGGAGAGATCCGGTGAACAGCATAGCCAGACCCGCGCTCTCTGCGGCACTGTTGGCCGCCGCCGCCATCGCCGCCGTCGCCTGCGGCCGCGAAGACGGCGAAGCGAACGCCGACACGGCGCCGCCGGCCGCGGCCTCGTATCCGCGCTTCGACGGCTCGTCCGCCTACCAGCTGGTGCGGCGGCAGGTCGAGTTCGGCCCGCGCGTACCCGGCAGCGAGGGCCATCGCGCGATGGCGGCCTGGGTCGAGGAGTTCCTGGCCGAGCGGGCCGACACGTTGATCCTGCAGCGCTTCACTCATGTCACGGTCGCCGGCGACACGCTGCCGCTGGTCAACTTCTTCGCCCGCTTCCGCCCCGCCGCCCGACCGTCGATCCTGCTGCTCGCCCACTGGGACACCCGGCCGATCTCCGACCAGGCCCGCGATCCGGCGGACCGCGACACGCCGGTCCCCGGCGCCAACGATGGGGGGTCGGGCACGGCGATCCTCCTGGAGCTGGCGTCGATGATGCGCGAGTCGCCTCCGCCGCGCGGCGTCGATCTGTTGCTGGTCGACGGCGAGGACTACGGCGACTTCACCGTCGACCGCGACGTGTTCCTCGGCTCCCGCTACTTCGCCGCCAACCTGCCGGCCGGCTTCGAGCCCGAGTTCGGCGTGCTGCTCGACATGGTGGGCGGTCGGGACCTCGAGCTCTATGTCGAGAGCTACTCGAACAGCTACGCGCCCGAGATCGTCGACCGCGTCTGGAACATCGCCCACAGCATGGGCTTCGACGACGTCTTCCACCGGTCCCTCGGTGGCCCGATACGGGATGACCACGTGCCGTTGAACGAGGCCGGGATCCCCACCATCAACGTCGTAGACTGCTGCGACCAACCCTACTGGCACACACCGTACGACACGCCCGACAAGGTGTCGGCCTCGAGCCTCGGCGTCGTCGGCGCCGTGATGACCCGGCTCATCTATCGCGGGCGCTGAGCGGTCGGGCGCGGCGCTGGGCCCGCACCCCCTGTGGCGGTGTGATGGTCGGGTGCGGCCAGAGCCCCTCGCTTCATTGTCGCGCGACCTCGGGCCGCGATGCGGAACGGGCAGCGGCGCGCCAAATGTCCGCTGCGGGACTCTGGCCGCACCCTCCCGCAGCTACAGGAAGAGCCGGCCGAGGCCCAGCGCCGCGCCCGCCCTTTCGCCGTACTGGGCCGGTCCTCCGCCTCCTCCCCGCGGCGTCCTCTCTGTTGAGGATCCGTTGATCGGCCGGCGATAGGTTCAGGCGGTACGACAGGCTCGTTTGGCGGTCGGGATCTCGGCAATCCCCGATCGAGAGGTCAGTGAAGCACTGGGACCTCCAAAGTGAGAATCGGGTTGGAGTCGCAGGACATCTGAATTCGAATGCTCAGATGTTCTATTGCTCGTGTAGTCACGGATTGCCGAATTCGCCGATTCACCAGTTCCCGTCCTCACAAGGATCGGCGTGACCCTCACTGAAGGCGAAACCCGGGCGTTGCTCGCCAGCACGGCACTCGTGCTGCTGGCCGCCGTGGGACGCCTGCTGCTCGCGCCCCCCGATCCCGGTGTGGCGGACCGCGGCCTCGCCGCGCTGACCGAAGTGGATGCGGCGCTGGCGGTGGCCGAATCGATTCGCGCCGAAGAAGAGCGCCGGCGTCGCCCGCTGGCCGACGGCGAACGCATCGACATCAACACCGCCGACGAGGTCGAGCTCGACCGTCTGCCGGGCGTGGGCCCGGCGCTGGCGCGCGCGATCCTGGCCTATCGTCAGAGGGAGGGCCCATATTGGGATCTGGGCGACTTGGAACGGGTGGCGGGGCTAGGGAGTAGTACGGTAAGACGCTTGGCGCCGTACACCACCCTGCCGGCGGCGGGGAGCGGGGCGCCAGGCGGTGGGGCGGGCAGGTCGAGGCCGGCAGCGCCGGTCGTCGATCTGAACCGCGCCTCGGCCGGGGAGTTGGAGGCTCTACCGGGCATCGGCCCGGCCCGTGCCGGCGCCATCGTGCGCTGGCGGGGTGAGCGCGGCTCCTTTCGGACGATCGACGATCTGCTGGAGGTGCCGGGGATCGGACCGGCGACGCTGGAGCGGCTGCGCGGTCTGGTCGGTGTCGGACCTTGACACTTTCCGTAACTTCTAGCAGCTTTGAAACTTGCTGTCATCTCCCCCGCCACGGGTAACGGCTGCGTAGTCAAAATTCCGATCGATATGGCGACCCGAACTAAGGCTAGCGATCTCATCGGCGACCTTCTGGTCCGCGAAGGCCTGATCACGGAGGACCAGTTGCGGAGCGCGTTGCAGGAACAGCGCTCCAACGGCCACCGGCTCGGCTACACGCTGGTCGCGATGGGCATGGTCTCCGAGACCGACCTGACTCGGGTGCTCGCCAGGAAGTACCGCGTCAAGGCGGTGGACCTATCGCGCATCGACAACATCGACAAGCGCGTCATCAGGCTGGTCAAGCCGGAGATCTCGGTCCGGCACCTGATCCTGCCGCTGCGCCGCGTCGGCCGGACACTCACGGTGGCGATGGCGAACCCCACCAACCTGGAAGCCATCGACGAGCTCCGATTCTCGACCGGCTACGACATCGAACCGGTGGTCGCCGGCGAATACTCGCTGCGCAAGGCGGTGGAGAAGTACTACGAGACGACCGAGGACAACCTGCAGGACCTACTCAAGGAGTTCGACGAGGAGGAGATCGAGGTCGTCGACGAGCACGTGGCCGAGGACGAGATCTCCGTCACGGCTCTGCAGGCCCAGGTCGAAGAGGCCCCCGTGGTCAAGCTGATCAACGGGATCCTCACCAGCGCCGTATCCAAGGGCGCCAGCGATATCCACATCGAGCCCTACGAGAAGGAGATCCGGGTCCGCTTCCGCGTCGACGGCGCCCTGCGCGAGATCATGCGGCCGCCGCTCAAGATGAAGGCCGCGCTGACCAGCCGCGTCAAGATCCTCGCCGACCTGAACATCGCCGAACGCCGCGTCCCGCAGGACGGCCGCATCAAGATGCGGATGGGTAAGCGCGTCATCGACTTCCGTGTCTCGACGCTGCCCGGCATCTTCGGCGAAAAAATCGTCCTGCGTATCCTCGACAAGTCGAACCTCCAGCTCGACCTCGAACAGTTCGGCATGGAGCCGCAGGCCGAAAAACACTTCCTCCACGCCATACGCAATCCCTACGGCATGGTGCTGGTCACCGGACCGACGGGCTCCGGTAAGACGACGACGCTCTACTCGGCGATAACCAAGATCAACACCGAAGAAGTGAACATCATGACCGCGGAGGATCCGGTCGAGTACAACCTCCGCGGCATCAACCAGACCCAGGTCAGACCCGAGATCGGCCTGACCTTCGCGTCGGCGTTGCGCGCCTTCTTGCGACAGGACCCCAACATCATCCTGGTCGGTGAGATCCGTGACATGGAGACGGCCTCGATCGCCATCAAGGC
>JASFTY010000437.1:0-3795 GCA_050050535.1 Gemmatimonadales bacterium
GGGCGGCGGCTAACCAGTTGACGCATACTTCCTCCTACCGCTGCGGGCACACGACGCACGAGCTACCGGCGCAACCCGCGACCGCCTACCGACGCACTTACCACCAACACCGCCTACCGCCCACTGCACGCCGCACACCGACCCACCGATCACGGCTCCATCACCAACCCCAGGAACAGCACCGTCCCCGAGTACATCTCGCGGATCGCGAACAGGAACGGCCGATTCACCCAGAAGCTTGGCGGCGCGCTGTCGATCATCGCGACCGATGTGACCGCCGCCGCCTCCGTGCCTTCCTCGTTCACCTCGACGAACGACTTGTGCTTCACCTCGTCGATCCAGATGCCGGGCGCGATCTTGCTGAAGTCGGCGCCGGGCCCGAAGGCGATCCCCATGCCGAGTGCGGTCAGCACGTCGTTCAGCTTGATCTCGTACTCGAGCTGGAACTTCGGCAGCCGGACGTCGACCTCGTGGAGCGCGAGCCCGTCGACGATCGCCGACCAGCGCGCGGCGTCCAGCGACTCGACGAACGTCTCGATGTCGTTCTCACCGACCGGCAGCACGATCGTCATACTGTACGCCTTGCCGCCGTAGGTCAGGTCCAGCGCCTGCACCTCGCCGTCCCAGAAGTAGCCGACCTCGACCACGTCGGGGTAGGCCATCATCGGGACCTGCGTCTGGGTGCCGTCCGCCAGGATGAACGCGCCGTCGGCCGTCAGTTCGGGATCGAACTGGGTCGTCCAGTCGCCCTTGAAGTAGATGGCGTTCAGCAGGTACATGACGACGTTGGCGGGGATCGGGTCCGGTACGATCGACTCGATCTTGCCGTTCGTCTTGTCGTAGACCCAGTCGTTGATGGTTGGGGCGGCGCTCGGATCGCCGAAGTCGAGGACCGTGACCTCGGCGTCGTAGTACTCCTGGTTCACCGCGATGAAGTCGGGCTCGACCGTGAAGCCCTCGCGCGGCCAGATCGAATTGGCGAGCGCGAAGGCGACGCTGGGATCGAGCCCGTCGAGCAGATCGATCAACCCCCGGTACGACTGGTTCACCTCATCCATAGTGAGGCCCTGCAGCTCGAGCGTCTCCTGCATCGCCTCCTGCGTCGCGCCGTCCGCCCCGTTGTACGTCATCGCCAGCGCCATGGCGACGCTGAGCGGCGACACGAAGAGGTTCGTGCCGCGCTCCTCCTGCGCGTGGATCTCGCGGAACAGCTTCAGCCCGAACGCGTTGTCGGCCGCGATCAGACCCTGCTCCGCCGCGGTCAGGTCGCGGGGCAGCCCGTCGATGTCGCCCGCCGGACCGGTAGGATCACTTTGACAGCGGGTAGACGTCAGCGCCACGAACAACGTCAGTACGGCAAGTCTCGCACTCTGCATCGTAGTCTCCTGCGTTCTACCGCAGACCGCACACCGCACACCGTCCCGGGGGCTGCGGGTCTCCTGGAAGTGGGAGCCGGGGAAGCGTGCTCAGGAGTGATCCCGGCAACGGGCGTGCCGCGGCCGCGGCGCTGTCGGCCGTGCCCGCAAGTCGATGTGGCAAAGACACTTACGGCGCCCGAGCGGCCGCCCGGCAAAGCCGCCCCAGCTCCGTTCAGCCAGCTTTCTGAATCCAGGCGGATCAGGATTTCGACGGCGCGTGGGGCGGGGAGCGAGCCCGGCGAGGACCGGGTTGACGCGCGCCGTGGGCATCAGAGCTTCGGGCCCGATACCCTCCAAGGCGCCAGCCTCGCGCGAAAGGGTCTGCGCGGCAGAGTCACGCTGAGCTCGCTCCCAACGACGGCGGGGAGTCGACGGGGAACACCTGATGTCTCAGGTGCCTGGCTGCAGGTATTTCTGCAGCTCCTCAGGCTTCCCCCACGCTTGGTAGAGGAGTCCCAGTCGTCGAACGACGGCACGCGTGCGGCCGTGCTCATCGCCGAACTGGTCCTTGATGATCTCGTAGGCGCGGGTGAGCAGCGCCTCGGCCTCCTCATACCGCCGAAGTCCGATCAGAGCTTCAGCGAGCAGGTTCTCGGTCGTGGCCACCGCCCAGTGGTCTTCCGGGAACGAATTCCTTTGTATCGCCAACGCTTCCCGGTGCAGCCTCTCCGCCTCCGTGTAGTCGCCGGCCCTCACCAGGAGCGCACCGTAGTTGTTCAAGGCATCGGCGACGTGGGGGTGCTCGGGCCCGAGCGCCTCGCGCCGGACCTCGATGACCTCGGTGTAAATCGCCCCCGCCCGCTCGACGTCGCCCTGCCGGTCGAGCACGAGGGCAAGGTTGTTCAGATAGGTCGCCACCTCAGAGTGACGTTCGCCGAAGGACCGGCGTCCTACCTGCACCGCCTCGTTCAGCAGCTCTTCCCCACGCTCGTAGTCGCCGAGGCGGTAGTAGTACATACCGAGATTGTTGAGGCTCTGGGCGACGATGGGGTTCTCGTCTCCGAGGTGCCTGCGTTGCAGTTCCACTGACTGGAGGTAGAGCGGTTCCGCCTCTTCGTATCTCTCCAACGTCGAGAGGACGATCGCCAGGTTGCCTAGCGTGCCCGTAAGCCTGAGGTCATCCTCACCATACATGGCCACGCGGATGTCCAGGGCTTCACGGAAGGCCACCTCCGCTCCCTCCAGGTCGCCCTGCTCGAATCGCGCGCTCCCGATTTGGTCCAGCTCATCGGCGATGTAACCCTGAAATACGTCTGGAATGAGGCGATGAATGCGGAGTGCCTCCTCGGCGTGCTCCTGGGCCTCGGCTGACCGACCCAGCAGACGGAGAATGACCGAGAGATGGTAGTGACTGAGAGCGACCTGGGGATGGTCAAGCCCGAACGCTGCCTGGCGGATCGTGAGCGCTTCGGTGGCCAGCGACTCCGCCGCGGCAAAATCACCGCGACCTCGCAGGAAGGCACCCAGGTTATCCATCGCGGCGGCGACGCCCGGGCTCTCCTCGGGCCAGACCTGTCGGCTGAGGTCCAGAGCACGGTGGTACTGGGGCTCCGCCTTGTCGAAAAACCCCAAGTCGTAGTAGACCCGGGCCAGCGTGCTGCGGACGGCCGCTTCCACTTCCGGTTGTCCCTCGAGCTGTTCGGCGATTCCCGCTTCCGCTCGATCCAGCACGTCGACCACCCGCACATCGCGACCGACCTCATACTCCGGGGTCTCCAAGAACGGGTCACCGGCGGCGAGGGTACCCAAGAAGAGGTTGTTGATGGCGGTGGCCTTCTCCGCCTCGGTCTGGGCGCGCCGACTGGCCGCCACGGCCTGGTTTCGCGAGATGGCCAGCCCTATCGAGGACGCTACGACCAGTACCGCCACCGTGACCGCGAAGGCGAAGCCCGTCTTATGACGAGCCACCAGCTTGCGCAGCTGGTAGGCGGTACTGGGCGGTCGGGCCAGTATGGGCTGGTCCGCGAGATATCGCTCGATGTCCTCGGCCAGGGCGAGGGCGCTCTGATAGCGGCGGTCCGGCGGTTTTTCGAGCGCCTTCAGGATGATCGTCTCGAGATCGCGCCCCGGGCGCCGCCGCGCGGTCGTCCAGCGTTTGCTCGGCGAGACCGGCGGTGTAACGGTGATCGCATGGACCGCCGCCATCGGGTTGGACGGGTCGAGCTCGTACGGCATGGTCCCGGTCATCAGCTCGTAGAGTATGACCCCCAGCGAATAGACATCGGTTCGCAGATCGATCTCGTGCGTTTCGCCCACAGCCTGCTCCGGGCTCATGTACGGGAGCGTGCCCCGCACCACACCGCTCTGCGTCTGGACGGTATCGATGTCGGTCACGCGTGCGACCCCGAAATCGAGGATCTTGATCTCGGGCGTATCC
>JASFTY010000438.1:0-3794 GCA_050050535.1 Gemmatimonadales bacterium
GCTGTAGCGGCTGGGCCAGCTGCAGCGGCTGAGCCGGCTGTACCGGCTGCACGCGCCGGATCTGTCTCGGCTGCACGCCCCGCCGCTGGAAGGTGAAGTCGTTTCGCACCCTGGCCGGCGCCAGGCGCTCCAGCACGGGTATCCTGGCGCTCGCCACGGTCTGGAGCCGCTGCAGGTCGGTCCGCATCTCGGGGTGCTCGGCGAGCCGTGCCTGCAGCCCTCGCTCGGCATCGTTTCGCGGCGTCCCACCCTGAAGGACGTGTGCGAGCGACGCCGAGATGCGGGCAACCTGCTCCCGCACCTCGGGATCGGTGGGCCCGGCGTTCCGCCACACGAGCTGCGCTCCGGACCTGCCGGGCCAGCTGACCCGCACGGTGCCGCTGACGTTCGGGTCATCGGTCCTGACGACGATCTCGAGCATCCAGTCGCCCGCGGCGCGAGAGGCGACCCGGTGCGAGAGCGCCAGCGTCCCGCGTCCCCGGCTGCTGGAGACCGGCGTCTTCTGCGTCGGCGCGAAGAGGAAGGCTTCGGCCTCGACGTCGGGCGACCACGAAGCGTTGACCTGCACGGCGCCAACGCCCTGCACCGGTAACAAGAATTGGAATCGGGTTCCGCCGGCGAAGCTCAGCTCGTCCGACGTCTGCTGCTGCGCCCGCGCGGGTTGCGGCGCAGCGCATACGGAAGCCAGGAGCAACAGACCAATGGCGAGAATTGGCGCCCTGTTCATGGCGCACCTCCCGTGGCTCGGAGAGCACGGGACGGAGCCCGGGACCGCAGCGAGCCGTTCCCCGGCGTCCGCCTGCTCTCCCGGAGATTCAGCTGTCGATGGTCGGAGCTAGTTCGAGGAGCGACCGGGGCGCGTGGCGCGCGCCAGAACGGTCGCAACGCTTCGGGGGCTACAGGAGGATGATACGTCGCCAACGTGTAGGCGTCCACAACTAGGTTGCGGCATCGCGGTCGAGGACCCGTTCACACCGACGTCCATCAGATCGTAACACATTATACTCTCATGACTCGCGATGATTCGACGGCCTTCCAGATGATAACCGGGTGACCGCACACTGATACTTGCTCCGCACATTGGGCACCGTCCGGGGTTGCCAGGGGCCGGCGTGCGCGCTATCGGCAGCCCGCTGTACGTTGGGAGACGTATCTATCACGTCAACAGGAGTCGAACCATGCGCCTGATGGATTGGAACATCGAGTGGATGAACGACTGGTTTGTCGGTGGCGGTGATGTCGCCTGGCGGCAATCCAATTCCGGGATTGCCAACGTCCGCGCCCTGGCGCAACGAGTGGCCAACGTCATCCGCGCCATTGACCCTGATGTGCTCACCATCCAGGAGGGACCGAGCGACCCGCGCGAGATGGACCTCTTCGTAACCGACTTCCTGTCTCAGCAGAACGGTCAGCCGATGTTCGACATATTCGGCGGACTTGATGGGAGATCTCAGAAAGTGTACGCGCTCGTGAAGCGAGGAGGCGAGTACCAGAACGCTCGGCTGGCAAACGATCCGCTAACCGCCGCCCTGTTTGTGGAGTGGCTGGCCGATGTGAACGGTGACGCGCACCTCGAGCCCTACGACTACACCCGCGATCCCCTGGTTGTCGACGGCGAGCTTCAGGGTACCGGTGAAACCCTGCGGGTTCTGTCGCTTCACACCAAGTCCAAGTATGTGAACGAGCAAGAGGATCTGTGGAGGGACCTCGATCGGCGGCAGGAGTTCGTTGTAGCGGCACTCACGAACCGTCGTCGGATCAGCGCCGAGGCGATGCACACCCGCATCTACCTTGATGACCTCTACGATGCCGGCGCCGGAGCCCTCGTCATCGTCACCGGCGACTTCAACGATGGCCCGGGTATCGACTACTTCGAGCGGCACTACCTGACGCACGGTGTGGCGGATATACTGCTTGGCAGTATCTACAGACCCTATCGCCAGTATCAGCACACCTTGATAGGCAATGTCCCTGCGGACGAGCTGTACACGGCCAGATTCGACGACTTCATTGATGATATAGACGACCGGCCGCTGCTCCTGGATCACGTACTGGTGTCGCCGGCACTACAGAATCGGTATGCGAACGCACGCATCGCGCACGCCGAGTACGACGCTGAGGAGGACACTGCCAGGCCGGCGGACGACCGTGACCGCTTCCCCAGCGACCACCGGCCGGTGGTGGTGGAAATCGGCTGACCGGGGAGCCGCTATGGGTGGCCGAGACTCGTAGCTCATCTTCTGGACTGGGTGCTGCAGGGCGCCTATGTTCTTCGCGGACTCGCGGTGATGGATGAACACCCGATCTGCTCGTGGGTCGTTGCGCATGCCTTACGAGTCGATCCACCCACTTACCCCACTCGCGAGAGAGAAGGCGCTGTGAGAGCCAAGGAGCAGGCCGATGAGAGTCCGGCGCGGCAAACATCTCAGTTACCCCACGAGCCCGGTGCGGCAGGCGGTCGGTGTCATCGCGGTCGGGGAAGATGACGAGGCGGGAGAGAAGCCCGCCGCCCCGTGGCTGGCGGTCACGATCGACATCACGCTCTTCAATCTGGTGCACGGCTTCGAGGAATACGACCCGCCTCCCATCGGCGCGCTGGTGGGAGCGCCGGTCCGGCGCCAGAGTTGGCACATCGCGACGATCGTGCACTACGACCACCCGGACACTTCGGCTGTCTGGTGGCGACCGTACGTGCGCTGCCAGCCGGAGCGCGAGATCCAGCCCCGCTTCACGAGCCTGCTACCCGAGGCTGAGATCGAGCCGGGGCTGGACGTCCACATCCACTTCCAGACCCCGGTGAGCGGCAAGGTCACCTCCGGACTCGCGATGGGGCCGTTTCTCGTGGAGCATGCGTTGCCCCCGGTCCTGCAGTTCCAGGTGCACACGCCGGCCACGATTGCGGGCTCGGCCGGACGGGGCGCCGCCGTGACAACCAGGAAGGGGGACGAGACCGTGCTGGTCGGGATGGTCCTCGAGATGTTCCGGCAAGAGGACGCCAGCACGCTACTGACGTGCTATCCGGCATACCGCTTCGGCCTGGAGTGGGAATGAAGATCAGAGCCGCCGCGCTCGCCGCGTTCTTCTGTCTGGGCGGAGCGACACACGCCCTCGCCCGTCACCCGGGCTTCGCGCCTCAGGATACCGCGAGCCTCGAGGTGCTGCCGGGGCCGAAGGCGCTGCGCGTGATCATCGGCAACGCCGCGCTGGAGTACGCGGAGGGCGCGCGGCAGGCCAGGATCAAGCTGGTCTGGGAGCTGTTGCCCGCCGACAGCATGCTCGTCGTCAATCGGCAGAATGCGCGGCGCCGACCGTTCCGCTTCCGCAACGAGGCGCTGGAGGGGCGCTCGCGGGTACCCAGCGGGGCAGGCGACCCGGCAGCCTTGGAGCAGGCTCTGGAGAGCGGGGATTTCTCGCAGTTCAACGAATCGGCGTGGTACCAGGCGTTCCAAGCGCAGTGGACACGGATGGGCGGTGCCGGCTACGAGCTTGCCGCCAGCAGCGCGATTCTCCCCACCGACTACTACGCCGTGCTGCGCGACAACACCCGGCTGGCCACTCTGCTCGGCAGCGGCGGCGCCCAGTTCCAGGTCCGCGGGCTCGACGAGCCGCTCTTCATCACCGACGACATCGCCTGGCTGGTCGAACGATACCGGTTCGTCGCCAACGATACGGCGGGTCGCCCGATCGAATACGATCGCTATACCGTTCGCGTTGAAGTCTCGGAGGTGGAGCTGATGCTGCCGGAGGGGGCTGGAGACGTCCAACTGCAGCTGCGCGGCCAGCTCCGTAACCGG
>JASFTY010000439.1:0-3792 GCA_050050535.1 Gemmatimonadales bacterium
TGGCCGCAGCCCACGACCTGGGTGTCCTCGGCGAACGACTTGCCGCGAGACACCTGCGCAGGCTCGGCTACACGATCCTGGCCCGGAACTACCGCTTCGGTCACCGCGAGATCGATCTCATCGTCGCACGTGATGATCTCGTCGCGTTCGTCGAAGTAAAGACCCGGGCCGGGACCGGTTACGGCCACCCGCTCGAGGCGATCACCGCCCGGAAACGCCGCGAGATCGAGCGGGTCGCGCGCCTCTGGCTCCACCGCCACGGCCGAGCTGCCCTGCGCTACCGCTTCGATGCCGTCGCGGTGATCGTCCGGCGCGATCGGCCGCCCATCATCGAGCACCTGCCCGACGCCTGGCGGCTCGGCGAGTAGCCGCGCCACCACTCACGGCTCCGGGCTTGCCTCTTCGCCCCGTTACCCGAATAGTAGAAAGCGGTTCGCAACGGTGCGGACCCTGTCAGATCGTCTCTTCACGCTCTCACAGAGGTGAACATCGTGTCTAGCCCAATTCGTCTGCTTTCTGCCACGTCCGTCGTCGTCTGCGCCGTCCTGCTGGGAGCGCCGCGTCTCGCGGAGGCCCAGGCGAGCCGCTCGCTGTTCGAGTTGCTGGATGCCGAGGGCGAGCTGACGGTCGGCGCCGAAGTGCGGGGTGCCCTCTCCGCCGCCGACATCCGGGGTCCCGACGACAACTACGTCGAGGCCTGGACGCTCGACGGACGCGCCGGCGAGTCCGTCACGGTCGACATGGTCTCGGATGACGTCGACGCCTACCTCTACGTCGTCGGGCCGGGCCTCGGAGAGACGCTGCGCGACGACGACAGCGGCGGCGCGTGCCACGCCCGCATCACCTTCACCTTCCTGGAGAACGGGACTTTCCATGTGATCGCCAGCACGACCGGCTCGCAGCAGACGGGTCCGTATCTCCTGCGCGTCTCGGACACGCCGGGGCCCACCGCCGGCTACGCGTGCGGCGGTATGAACCCCGCACTGCTCACCGACCTGCCCACTGACGGGCGGACGCTCGCCCTGGGTGACGTGGTCTCGGGTAGTCTGACGGGTGAGAGCCCGACGATCGGCGACGGTCGCAGAGCAGAGGGCTGGGTCCTGGAAGGGCGTGCCGGCGAGTCGGTCGTCGTGATCCTGGAATCGAGCGCCTTCGACGCCTACCTCTACGTCACCGGGCCCGGCCTCGGTGACGTGCTGTCCGACGACGACGGGGCGGGCGAGCTGAACTCGAGGCTGACCTTCACATTTCCTGCCGATGGCGCCTACCTGGTTGTGGCGAGTCAGCTGAGCGGCGGCGCCACGGGCGCCTATACTATCCGGGTCGAGGAACCGGTCGACCTGTCACAGTTGCCCACGCAAGGTCGAGCCGTCGTAGTCGGCGGTGCGGTAGACGGTTACCTGACGCTGGACGACCCGCTGACCGCGGACGGGCGGCATGGCCAGGCGTGGGCGCTCGAAGGCCGCGCCGGTGAGATCTATGTCATCGAGCTGATCAGCGACGACTTCGATGCCTATCTCTACTTCGCGGGCCCCGGACTCTCGGAGCCGCTGACCGACGACGACGGTGCCGGCGGTTTCAACTCGCGTATCAGGGTCAGTCTGCCCGAGACCGGCACCTACCGGATAATCGCGTCGGCGCTGGACAGCGGTAGCTCGGGCGAGTTCCAGTTGGTGGTGAATCGCGGCGAACTGTAGGGCCGAACCGACCGAGCGGTGCCGTGGCCGAACGGCCGCGGCACCGCTGCGCGCCAGCGGCATCCGTGTTCCGTTGCTGACGTGGGATGCCGGCGCTAGATTGCTGCGAACGTAGCCCTCAGGCGTGGCGCCGGTGCGGATGGCGGGAGGGAGGGCCGACTCCTCCGCGCAGCGGCTAACCCTTATCGACCCACGAAGATGCATCGTCCGGCACTCGCACGTGTCTACCGTCCGCGCAACTTCTCCGAGATCATCGGGCAGGACCACGTGTCGGCGACGCTCAGGACGGCGGTGGAGCGGGGCCGAGTCGCGCACGCCTACCTGTTCTGCGGGCCGCGCGGCATAGGCAAGACGACCGCCGCCCGGGTCCTCGCCATGGCGCTGAACTGCGAGGACCGCGAGGGCGGCGAGCCGTGCGGGAAGTGCGAGAGCTGCGAGCGCATCTGGTCGGGCCGTACCTCGCTGGATGTCGTGGAGATCGACGCGGCGTCAAACCGCGGGGTCGACGACGCCCGCGATCTGCGCGAGCGCGCGATGTATGCCCCGTCGGAGGAATCGCGCTACAAAGTCTACATCATAGACGAGGCGCACATGCTCACGCGGGAGGCGTGGAACGCGTTCCTCAAGATCCTCGAAGAGCCACCGCCGCGCGTGATCTTCGTGCTCGCCACCACCGAGCCGGGTAAGATCTATCAATCGGCGCCCCCGATCCTGTCGCGCTGCCAGCGGTTCGACTTCCGGCGTATCACCCTCGATCAGATCCGCGGACGCTTGATCGAGGTGCTGCGCGCGGAGGGCGTCGAGGCCGAAGATGCCGCGCTCGCGCCGATCGCGCGAAAGGCGGACGGAGCACTGCGCGATGCACTCTCGGCGCTCGACCAGGTACTCGCCTTCTCCGGCGAGCGCATCACCGCGGAAGACGTCCACCTGGTGCTCGGCCTGATCGAGGAGGAACTGTACCTCGAGCTGTTCGAGATCCTCCGTGAACGGCGGGCCGCTGATGTGTTCGCCTACGTCCAGCGCTTGGTCGATGGTGGCTACGACCTGGAGGAGTTCTATAAGGGGCTCGGCGATGCGCTGCGGATCCTGCTCCGCATCGGACTCGAGGACGCCGAAGCGATGAACGGGGTGTCGGACCAACTCGCCGAGCGTTACACGGAATTGGCCCGCCACTTCGCCGCGGGTGACCTCCTGCGGATGCTCTCGGCGCTCGCCGAGCTCGACACCGATGGCCGGTTCCGCAAGAGCGAACAGCAGCGCATCCTCGTGGAGGTCACCTTGCTCAAGTTCGCAATGCTGGACCGCACGGTCGAGCTCGAGCAGCTGCTCGAGGCGGTCCGCGGCGAGCCACCCGCGAACCCGAACCCGGGCCTGCAAGCTCCGCCGGCGCCGGCCCGCGCCCACGCTCCTACGCCTCGGAAGAGGCGAGACGCGGATACGGCGTCGGCCGCCGGACCGCCCGAGCCGCCGCTCGGCGGCGCTGGGGGATCGCCCGACCCGGTTCGTTCCGCCTGGCTGGAGATGATCACCGACGCCCGGGTCCTGCGGCCGGGTCAGGGAGTCGCGCTCAGGGCAGTGCAGATCAGCGATCTCAACGCCGCCGGCGAACTCAGGGTGGCGGCGGCGAAAGGCACCCCCGCCGCCGAGGTGTTGGACGACAGGGTCACCCGGCGGCGGATCGAGGAGGAACTATCGCGGCGGCTCGGGCGTCCTATACGGATAACGGAGGAGGCGGGGAGCGAATCGCTGCCGCCGCGGGTGAGTCATGAGAGATCGAAGGAGCAGCGCCTGGCCCGGCTGGTGGAGGGTGACGAGGGGCTGCGGCGGATCGTGGACAAGCTGGATCTGGAGCTGCTGGACTGAGACACAACGCCCCGAAGCGCTGGAAAGGGCTGGCCTTGCGTGCTTTTGGGCGATTCGTAAACTTCAACCGTGATGATGGGTGAGCGGGAGTAGCCAGGATGAACAGTCTCCACCAGTTGTTCCAGCTGGTCCAGCAAGGTCAGGCAAGACTGACCGAGATCCAGACGCAACTGGCATCTAAGACGGTCACGGCCAGCAGCGGGGGCGGCTTGGTCAAGGTGGTGGCGGACGG
>JASFTY010000440.1:0-3783 GCA_050050535.1 Gemmatimonadales bacterium
CTGGCGGCCGTGCTCGGCGGAACACAGTCGCTGCACACCAACGCGTTCGACGAGGCCCTTGCACTACCCACGGCCGATTCTGCGAAACTGGCCCTGCGCACTCAGCAGATCCTCGCCAACGAATCGGGAGTGACCAGCACCGCCGACCCGCTGGCGGGTAGCTACTACCTCGAGACACTCACCGCCCGGCTCGAGGAGGAGGCACGTACGTACTTGCGCGAGATCGGAGGACGGGGTGGTGCAGCCGGATCGATCTCGTACATCGTCGACGAGATACAGCGCGCCGCCTACACCTACCAGCTCCAGATCGAGGCCGGAGACCGTGTCGTCGTCGGCGTCAACGACTACCGCGAGGAGGAAGCAGAGCCGCGCATCGAAGGGCCCGCCTTTCCAGAGCTCGAGAAGCGGCAGCGCGAACGACTGGCCAGACTGCGCAGCCAACGGAACACCGACGATGTCAATCGTGCTCTCGCCGACCTGTCGGAGGCTGCCTCGCGTGCCGATGGCCTGCTGCCTCTCATCGTGGAGGCGGTGAAGGTCCGGGCCACCTTGGGCGAGATCAGCGAGGCGCTGCGGCAGGTCTGGGGCGAATATCGGGCGCCGAGTTGAAGGCGGCGATCGATTCGGATAACTTTCGGCAGTGTATTCACTTGAGTCGCCTGACCTGAGGTAGTATGCCGACCTACGAGTACCAGTGCGGTAATTGCAGCCACCGGTTCGAGAAGATCCAGAAGATCTCCGACCCCGCCCAGGTCGAGTGCCCGCGCTGTGCCAGCATCGCCGATCGTCTGATCTCCGGAGGTGCCGGTCTCCTGTTCAGGGGCTCGGGCTTCTACGCCACCGACTACCGCAGCAAGTCCTACAAAGAGGCGGCGGAAAAGGAGACGACCAAGGACAGCTCGTCGAGCGCCGCGCCCTCCGAGAAGGCGGATGCCGGTGCAGGCGCGAAGAAGTCCGAGTCGAAGAAGGACGCGCAGTAGATGCGTCACCGGGAACTGGCCCGAGCGCTCGAGCTGGCGGCCGCGGAGCTGGGAGCCGACGTCGTCGCGGTGAAGCTGGAACGCCCCGCCGTAGCCGAGCACGGCGATCTGGCCACCAATCTGGCGCTGCTCTTGGCCGGTCGGCTGAAGCGGAAGCCGCGGGATCTGGCGCAGGATCTCATCGAACGCCTCGATCTGAGCGCCCTCGAGATCGAGAGGGCGGAGATCGCCGGCCCCGGTTTCATCAACTTCACGCTCGAGCGCGACTACTTGCGTCGGCGCGTACGTGAGATCGCGAAGGCCGGTCGGGACTACGGTCGTGGAGACTGGGGCAGCGGACACGCCGTCAACGTCGAGTTCGTTTCCGCGAACCCCACCGGCCCGCTCCACGTCGGTCACGGGCGTGGCGCGGCCATAGGCGACGCAATCGCTCGTCTTCTGGAGTGGACCGGCCACAGGGTTCAGCGCGAGTTCTACGTCAACGACGCCGGCGCCCAGGTCGAAAAGCTCCTCGGCTCGGTCTACGCCCGCTGCCGCCAGCTCGACGGTCAAGACGTCGAGGTGCCCGAAGGTGGCTATCATGGCGAGTACGTGACCGAGCTCGCCCGCGAGCTGCAGGCCGCGTTCGGCAAGCGTCTCGGCGGTACGTGGGGCGCGGAGGAACGCAGCGCTGTGCGCCGATTCGTGCTCCAGCGCATGCAGGCCGAGCAGCAGGACGACATGAGCGCCTTCCGCGTGCAGTTCGATGAGTTTCGGCCGGAGAGCGCCGTCTACGACTCAGGCCAGATCGACGCGACACTGGGCGAGTTCGAGGGTCGCGGTCTGCTCTACGAGAGGGAAGGGGCCCGCTGGCTCAGGACCAGCTCGTTCGGCGATGACAAGGACCGGGTACTGGTGAAGAGCGACGGCAGCTTCACCTATTTCCTGCCCGACATCGCCTACCACCGCGACAAAGCGCTGCGCGGGTTCGATAAGGCAATCGATGTTTGGGGCGCCGACCACCACGGCTACGTCCCTCGTATGAAGGCGGCGATGGAAGCGCTGGGTCTCGGTGCCGACTTCTTCGAAGCCGTGATCGTGCAGTTGGTGCGCGTCGAGCGCGGCGGCGAGGAAGTCAAGTTCAGCAAGCGGGCGGGTGAGTTCGTGACACTGCGCGATTTGATCGATGAGGTCGGTACCGATGTGACTCGCTATTTCTTTCTCCAGCGCGGGTCGCAGCAGCAGATGGTGTTCGACCTCGATCTGGCCAAGGAGCGGTCGGAGAAGAACCCGGTCTACAAGGTCCAGTATGCCCACGCCCGCTTGCGGAGCGTTTACCGCCGAGGCGGCATCGATCCGGAGCAGATCGACCATGATGTCGATCTTGCACCGATCGCGGAGCCGGCCGCCTTCGAGATGATCAAGACACTACTGGATTTCCCAGAGGTGGTGGAGGCGGCGGCCCGCCATCGAGAGCCCCACCGCGTCGTTGCACACCTCGAAGAGCTCGCCAACCAGCTCAACAGCTGGTACCATGCGGGCACTCGCGATGCGTCACTGCGCGTCCTGGGCCAGGCGACGGCTGTAACGCGGGCACGGCTCCTGCTCGCCCATGCGGCGGAAACCGTCGTGCGCAACGGGCTCGAGGTCCTGGGTATCGAGGCGCCCGAGCAGATGTGAGACCGCTCAGGCTGGAGGCGAACCGATGAGGCGTGTGACACTGGTCCCGGTGGTCTCAGCGCTGGTGTTCGGAGGTCCGGTGCAGGCAGGCGGCCAGGAAGCGCTCGATGCGGGACTATTCGACCTGTGCCGGGAAGCCTTTGCCGCAGGCACCAATGAGCGCTTCCTCTGCCACGACCTAGTCGCGTCCGTCCAGCTCCTCCAACCGGAGCTCGGTATGTTGCTGGCCGGAGCCAATCCGGTGCTCGGAACGGCCAGCCCGATTGGCACGAAGTTCCGCTTCATCCCGCGACTCAATATCGGTGGACGTATCACCGTTGGCTGGGCCGAGATCCCCGACTTGCTCGACTATCCCGCCGACATCGCCGATCCTGTCGGCAGTCGCTCGTTCTCCGTACCGGCAGCCCAGCTCGACCTCTCCGTCGGCGTCTTTGACGGCCTCCAGCTCGGTACCACGCTGGGTGGCCTGGCGGCGGTCGAGTTACTCGGCTCGCTGGGTGCCATCATGCTTCCGGACGATGAGGGATTCAGGGGCAACGTGACCGGTGTCGGGCTGGGCGCCCGCGTCGGAATCCTTCGCGAGTCCTTCACCGCACCCGGCATCTCGGTTTCCGGGATGTACAAGTGGCACGGGCATGTCCGCTACGCTGACGCCGCTCAGGGGGACGCCGGCTCGTTCGAGATGGACATGAAGGCCCTCAGTCTCCGCGCCGGCTTGAGCAAGAGCTTCGTCGCCTTCGGCCTCGCTTTGACCCTGGGCTATGATAGCTATTGGAGCGACGTCGGCTTCGTCGTCAACCCGCCACCCGCAGGGCCGCCGGTCGCCCTCCCGTCCCAGGGTGGCACGGTGGACCTGCAGACGGAGCGCTGGTCCGCCTTTATCGACGTGTCCTACATCGTCCTCTACTTCAACATCGCGGCCGAGGCGGGGTGGCAGGAGGTGCAGCGACTCGGCACCTCGAGAGGGGGTGACATCGAGTCTGGTAACTTCTTTGGTGCCTTAGGAATACGTTTAACGCTGTGATAGAAGATCTAGATACGCGATCCATGCGGCGCGCCCTCGAGTTGGCGGAGCGAGGCTGGGGGCGCGTCGCTCCGAACCCGATGGTCGGCGCGGTAATCGTGCAGGGCGGGGAGGTCGTCG
>JASFTY010000441.1:0-3781 GCA_050050535.1 Gemmatimonadales bacterium
TATCAGCCCGTCCTTGTTCCGCAGCTCCCGACAGAGCCGCTCCTGCTCCTTCCAAAGCACCACGGCCTCGTCCAGCTCGCCCCGGTCGTGAAGGACCATGGCCTGGTTACCCAGGCATCCCTGCAGCTCGTCCAAGTCGCCCAGCTCCCGGCAGAGCCGCTCCTGCTCCTTCCAGAGCGCCATCGCCACGTCCAGCTCGTCGCGGTCCCGAAGGATCAAGGCCTGGTTCTTGAGGGAGGTCTGCAACCCGTCCTTGTTCCCCAGCTCCCGACACAACCGCTCCTGCTCCTTGTGGAGGGCCATGGCCTCATCCAACTCGCCCCTAGCCTTGAGGATCAGCGCCTGGTTGTTTAGGCAGGCCTGCAGGCCAGCCTTGTCTCCCAACTCCCCACACAGCCGCTGCTGCTCCTTCAGCATCGCCATGGCCTGGTCCAGCTCGCCCAAGTCTCGGAGGATCACCCCCTGGTTGCCCAGGCAATTCTGCAGCCCAGCCTTGTCCCCCAGATCCCGGCATAGTTGCTCTTTCTCCTTCAGGAGGGTCATGGCCTCGCCCGGCTCGCCGCGGGCCAGGAGGATCAGGGCCCGGTTGCCCAGACAAGCGTGCAGGCCGTCCTTGTCCCCCACCTCCCGATAGGACCGCTCCACCTCCTTCGTGAGCGCCATGGCCTCATCCAGCTCGCCCTGGTTCATAAGCATGATGGCCTGGTTGCCGAGAGAGACGAATAGACCGGGCTTGTGGCCCAGCTCCCGACAGAGCCTCTCCTGCTCCTTCATGAGCGCAATCGCCGCGTCCAACTCGCCGCGGGCTTGAAGGATCAAGGCCTGGCCGCTGAGGGAGCGCTGCAGCCCGTGCAAGTCGCCCAGCTCCCGGCAGAGCCGCTCCACCTCCTCCATGAGCGCCATGGCCTCGTCCAGCTCTCCGCGGTCCCGAAGGATCAGAGCTTGGTTGCCCAGGCAGGCCTGCAGGTTGGCAGCGTCCCCCAGCTCCCGGGCCTGATCGGCCAAGTGCTTCCACAGCGCTGAGCATACCTCGAGATGGCCAGTGTCCGTGAGAAGAAGCCCGATATCCCAAGCCGACGATTGGTAGCGGCGCGGATCCTCCACGACCGGGTGGTATGCGTCGAGGAGGCGATGCTGGGAGTTGCGTTCGACCTGAGCCCAGTACGTTTTGACCTCGAGCTGGTCGTGCTTCCAAGCACTCTCGAAGAAAGGCAAATCGGCGAGCAGTGCTGATAGCCGATCCCAGGCCTGCGCCCGGGCGAGCTGCCAGGGGAGCTCGTCCACCTTGCGGCTGTTCAGCTCTCGGGCTTCGAAGTAGTCGGCCAGTCGCAGGTGTGCCGTTGTCTGCTTTCGCTCATCGAGGAGATACTTCTGCTGCACCGCCCGGCGGAGAAAGTCGTGGAAGAAGCCGATGAGGCCAGAGCGGCTCATCAGGGCCTTGTCGGCTGCCACGTGCAGCGGCGACCAGTGGCCGGCCGGCAGCGGCGCTCCGTCAGCGCCCAACATGTCGAGTAGCTCCGCCTCGGCGAGCCCACGCCGCGCCGCCCAGAGGAGCGACATGGCGTCCTTCACCAGCCCCGGCCGCTCGCGCTCGTAATCCTCCTCGTAGCGGGCGAGGATCTCCACGTACAACTGCTGCGGATCAGTGGCGGACAGGCAGCGATCGATCGGCTCGTCGAGCGTGTCGTGGTCTCCCCAGAGCGTGAGTTCCTCGAGTAGCGCCCGCAGGAAGAGAGGATTCGCGGACTGGGTGGCCGCCGCTATCCGTCCGAGGCGCTTGGGGCTCAGCTCCCTGCCGGACTCGACCAGATATTCGGCGATCAGCCGCTTCCGCTCCTCGGCCTTGAGCGGTCCGACCTCGAGGGTTGGCCAGCCGCGCCTCGACAACTCGTCCAGCGATCGGCCCGGCAGCGTCGAGAGGATCAGCCGCACATTCTCGGGGATCACCGGCGGCAGCCAGACGAGGTCCGGAGCCTGGTCACGGTCCTCCAGCTGGTTCAGGGCGTCGAGTACCAGGACGACACGCCCGCGGGCGGCGGCCTGGTGAAGGGCGTTGGCGAACGTTGCCCGTAACGTCTCCGGTTGGTCGGGGATCTCGACTTCGACACCGAGACGCCGCTGGAACTCACCCAGGACGCGCCGCAGCATGGCAGCCCAGTCGGCGCTGGCAGTCGTGGCGCCGATGAAATGGAGCAGGAAGAGGTCTTCCCCTTGTGCCCCCCGCTCCTCGGTCAGATGGCGGTCCGCCCAGTTGGCTAGCAGCGCCGACTTGCCGATGCCCGAATCGCCAAGCACCACGAGCGGCGGGCCGTCACCCTGCAGGTGGGCGTCCAGCTGCTCGAAGTACTCCTTCCGGCCGATGTACACCCCGAACCTGCTCTGGGCGAAGTTCTCGTGCTCGGCCGCCTCGCGGTCCAAAGGCTCGAGCTCCGAGCCCTCCGGATAGAGCGAATCGATGACCTCGGTGAGATCGGCCAGGACGAGCTCACCCAGGGCTACCGGGTCACTGTAGTCCTCCTGCACCGGGAAGCCGCTCTCACCGATGCGCTCCTTGAGTGCCGCCAGCCTTTTCCGACGCTCCTCTGCTCGGCGAGCGGCTTCATCGGCCCCAAATCGCTCGACTTCCCACGGTGCCGGTCCCTCGCGGAAGCCCGGCTGCTCCTTCGGGGGCAGAGCATCGATATAGGAAGGGCTGCGTAGATAGAAGTACGCATGATCCGCCAGCGCGGGCTCGTTGAGCACGCCGTGCAGGATCTCGAGCTCGGTGACCGAGCGACCCAGGTGCTCCCCCAGCCACGACTCGCGCTCGAGCAAGCCCGGCGTGAACTCGTCCGGCACCCAGCCGTACCGCTCGCCCAGCATCCCTATGAAGAACGGACGACACCGCTTGACCTCATCGAGACAGGTGCGGAGTACTTTCTCTTCCGCTGCCGTCTCGTCACTGGTGTCTATGCCCCAACGCAGGTCGAGCTCGCCCCACGTCACGCCGCGGCTCTCGCACAGCTTGCGTAGCCGGGGAAAGATCTGCCTCCGCAGCTCGTCCCGCTCGGCCTGCATATCGCGGAACGTCGAGGAGAGGAACACCCGGATGGCGCGCAACTGCGGCCTGGTTACTGCCATGGCTGAGGCCTCCCGGTACTCGCGGGACCGACTTCACTACCCCTCAGCACGTACTCCCGTACGGATCCTACCATGCCCTCGCGCTGTGCGTCAATGCAACAGCCTTTGGCACCTACTGTCGCTATCCAGCATTAGATGCAGACTAAGTCGGGCCCCTCCAATGATCCGACCTTCGCGAGATGACACTGGCCAGCGCTGCTCTTCCCGAGATGCGATCCAATTCACCGCTGACGCTGTCCACGGCCACGGACAGTCAGTCCGTTGTTCGCACTCAGCTCACGACACGGCAGAGATCAAGGCGTGAACAGCTGGCGACCGGCGGCGAAGGCCTGCTGGTTGAGAGCGAGGAGCTTCTCGGGGATCCGTTTCCGTAGTGTACTCTCCCACGTCTCCTGAGTGATATCGAGCGACCTGGAGAGCGTGCCCAGCAGCACGACGTTGGCCGCACGGTGATTACCCAGCTCGTTAGCTTTCTCGGTGGCTTTGATGACCACCACATTGAAGCCCTTGCCCTCTAGGAAATCGATCGCCTCGTCCGGATAGGGCCGCTGGTCGACGACGCGGATCGGTTCGACCTTGTGGTCGTTGACGATGATCGTGCCGCCCGGCTTCACGAAGTGAGCGTAGCGCAGGGCCTCCAGCTTTTCCAGGGCCAGCAGAT
>JASFTY010000442.1:0-3757 GCA_050050535.1 Gemmatimonadales bacterium
CGCGCGCTCCGGTCGACCCGGGAGCCGGGGTCCGGTGATTTCCGCCAGGAGATCGGGCAGCCCACCTGCAAGCTCGGCCCGAGGACCCGAGCCGGGTCGCTGATATGGAAGGGCTCCTGTCAAGTGGCCTGATCCATCCTCCCGTGCTGTGCGGGGGCCCGAGGCGGGTTCGGCCTCTTTGAGACCTCCCGCACAGCGACCTCGAGCGTTCTCCTATCGTGCCTCGGGCACCCCCAGTTTTTCGAGCTCCGCTCACGCGACCCGCGGCCGGAGCGCTCGCTCGCGTTCCATCTCCAAGTCCCGCATCACCGCCCAGACAAAACCGACTAACTCCCGAGCCACCGCTACGGCGGCAACCTGTCGCGGCCGCCGGAACGCCAGTCGGTGAAAGAGCTTGAAAAGACGGTGCTGAGCTTTCCAGGCGTGGGCGATCACAGCCGCTGGCCGCCCCTGCTGACGCTTCCGCAGCGCTGGCGGCAGAGCCGCGCCAGCCCGATCGCGTCCCTCTTGTCGTGCTTCCTCCGCTCGCCCGGACGCGTCGGTGTGAGCGAGGATGCGATAACATCACAGTGGTAACGCTGGTCGGTCAGCCAGCGCTGCAGCACGTACCCGGCACCGCTGGCTTCGTAACAGACCCGTAGCTCTCCCTGCCGGCTCGGACGCTCTAAGAACCGCAGCAACTTGCGCGGCTCGTTCGGCACACGTTCCACTGTAGTGGCTTCCACAGCATGCTCGGGCAGCACGGCCATCATCACGGAGTCCTTGTGGACATCCATGCCGACGTACAGCTGACTGGAGTTAGACATAGGGCTGGTCCTCCTGTCAGCTGCGACCCGAGAGTCGCATGTGGCTCTGGTGACTCCTGCTTCGACGCGGAGACGCCAACCCACGTTTCCGCAGGAAACCAGCCCTTCCATGATTTCTAGAACCAGCGGGGGCGGACCTTCCGCCTCCGCGCGTCGGTCCCCCGGCGCCTCCCCAGCGGGCATTTGCATCGCTTTTCGGCGACCCGCTAATAGAGCCATAGAATACTCGAGATCAGAATCGCGGCGATTCTCAGCTCGAGTATTCTACTGGTCCACTGGTCAAGTAGTCCTGGATTGCCGATTTCCCAACCGATGAGAAACCGGTCGCCGCACTCGCCCGTAGTGTAGACGTGGCGACGGAAGGACCCTCACCACACCCACTTGGAACGCGGGCGAAATGGACCAGCTGCGCAGAGACTTCGCCTTTGCCGTCCGGATGCTGCTCAAGCACCCAGGGCTTTCACTGATCGTCGTTCTCACCCTGGGCGTCGGCATCGGCCTCACGACCGCGGTGTTCAGTCTCATCAACGGTGCTATGTACAAGGGCCTGCCGTTCCCGGGCGGCGACCGTGTGATGATCGTAGGCACAGCCGAACCCGCCCGGGACATTCGGTACGGGAACGTCGGGGTTCACGACTTCGTCGAGTGGCGCGAGCAGCAGACGACTTTCTACGAGCTGGCGGGATTCAGTATTCAGACGGTGAACCTGGCGGGTGTTGAAGGGCGGCCCGAGCGCTATACCGCGACGATCACCACGGCCAATATGTTCGATGTCCTCCACGTACAGCCGATCCTCGGACGCGGGTTCCAAGAAGGCGAGGACCGCCCGGGAGCGGACCCGGTGATCGTCATCGGATATGACGTTTGGCAGAACCGCTTCGGCGGCTCGCCGGCGGCGATCGGCGCCACCGTCCGCGCCAACGGTCGGATTCGGACGATCATCGGCGTGGCGCCGGAGGGCTTCGCCTTTCCCGACAGGGAGCAACTCTGGATCCCGCTGGAACTCGATCCCAATGCGACGGCGCGCGGCGAAGGCATGACCCTGTTCGCCATGGGACGGCTGCGCGACGGTGTGGATCTCGATCAGGCGCGCGCCGAGCTCGCCACGATCGCCCGGCGACTCGAGCTCGAATACCCCGAGACCAACGAAGGCGTCAGCGCGACAGCGATGTCTTTCTCGCAGCTAGTCGTCGGCCCGGAGTTCGCCGGCATGATCTACACGATGCTGGCCGCAGCGCTCGGCGTCCTACTGATAGCTTGCGCTAACGTGGCCAACCTGCTGCTGGCGCGGGCTTCCGTCCGCACGCGAGAAGTGGCGGTACGCAACGCGCTCGGCGCCAGCCGCCGCCAAGTGATCGCCCAACTGATGACCGAAGTGCTCATCCTCTCGGTCATCGGCGGCGCAATGGGTGTCGCCGTAGGCCACATCGGACTCGCCTGGTTCGACAGCGTGACCAGCATCGAGCCGCCACCGTTCTTCGTCACCTTCGGCTTCGATCACCGTGTCGTGCTCTTCGTGATCGGGACGGTCCTACTCTCCTGCTTGATCTCCGGATTGATACCGGCGTCGCGGGCCAGTGGCCTGAACATCAGCGAGGCGCTGAAGGACGAAGCTCGCGGGTCTTCGAGCTTTCGGATGGGCAGACTGAGCGACGGGCTGGTCGTGGCAGAGATCGCGCTGTCCTGCGGCCTGTTGATACTCGCCGGCCTGATGATCAAGAGCGTCGTACAGCTCAAAGCCCAGGACCTTCCCTTCACGACCGCGAACATCTTCACCGCGCGCCTGGTGCTGCTCGAGCAGGACTACCCGGATGCCGACAGCCGGATCCGCTTCTACGAGGAACTGTTGCCGACTCTGCGGGCGATACCCGGTGTGCAGGCGGCGACCCTGTCGGACGGGCTGCCGGCGGCCGGCAACGGGACACGAACCATACAGATAGAGGGCGCGTCGTACGCATCCCAAGAGGACTACCCGTTCGCGCGCGAGGGGATTGTCACACCCGGGTACTTCGAGACGTTCGAGGCCCCGGTACGGCAAGGCAGGGCGTTCACGACCATGGATCGGCGCGGCAGCTCACCAGTGGCGGTCGTGAACGAGATGTTCGTGCGCACCTTCTTCTCCGACGGCGACGCAATCGGCCGGCGCCTCCGTATGGTGTTGGACGATGGGCCGTCGGACTGGATGACCGTGGTCGGCGTCGTCCCGGACATGAAGATGGAGGGCATCGACAACTTCGAGGGCAGCCCGGCCGGCTACTACATCCCCATCGCTCAGAGTCCCGTCGGCACATCCGTACGCATCGCGATCCGCACCCGTGGCGCGCCACTGGCCATAACATCCGACGTCCGGGCGGCGGTCGAGTCGCTCGATCGCAACCTGCCCATCTATGAAGTGCTGTCGATGACGGACGTGATCGCCAAGGAGACCTGGTTCTTCTGGATCTTCGGCTACGTGTTCATGGTGCTCGGCTTCATCGCTCTGCTGATGGGGACGATCGGCCTCTACGGCGTCATGTCGTTCGCCGTCAACCGACGTACCCAGGAGATGGGCATTCGCATGGCTCTCGGGGCCAACGCCGCCAGCCTCGTGCGACTCGTCATGCGGCGAGGTGCCGTGCAGATGGTTCTCGGCATCGTGCTGGGGATCGGAATTGCCGCGCTCGCCGCCAGCCCGCTAGCCGTACTCCTCTATCGCTCGGATCCCCGCGATCCAGCAGTCTTCGGTCTGGTCGTGTTGGCGCTGGCGTTGACCGGCCTGCTGGCCAGCTTCGTCCCGGCCAGCCGCGTGACGAAGGTCGACCCGGTCAGGGCACTGACGACGGAATAGACGACGCTGGGCCACGCCCAGCGAACCGGGAATTCGGGGAGCTCGGAATTCCAGGATCGAGTAGTCCTGGATTGCCGAATTCCCGTTCCCAAGTACACGCCGTCCTCTAGTCCCTCCGAACAAA
>JASFTY010000443.1:0-3754 GCA_050050535.1 Gemmatimonadales bacterium
CGCCAAGCTGACCCAGGGGGCACGGGCCGCCTGGCTGTTCGGCGTCGTCCTGCACGCGGCCCACGTCCTCGGCGCCATCTACTACATCCCGCGCCTGCACGCGCTACTCGGCTGGCCGCTCTTGCTCGCCAACCTCTATTCGCTGGTCGTGCTGTTGGCCTACAGGCAACTCTGGACGGGTACACCGGCGCTCAAGCAGGCGTAAACCCACCCGTCGGTTGCGGGCGTCGGGGTTACCAGCTACACCGAGAAGTACTTCGCCTGCGGATGATGAACGACCAGCGCCGCCGTCGAGAGCTCGGGTATCAGCGCGCCCGCCCCCGTCAGGTCCATACCGAGCTTCTCCCGCGCCGGTAGGAGCCGGAAGACGATGCGATGCTGGCGATGGTCGGGGCAGGCGCCGTAGCCCCACGAGTAGCGCAGGCCGCGATCGCGATCGATCCCCAGCTCCGCCCGGATCCGTGCATGCACGTACTCGGCGGCCGCCTCGGCCAACCGCACGCCGAAGCCGTGCAGGTAGTAGCCCTCCGAATAATCGCCGGCCTTCATCAGCCGGTCCGACTTCTCCAGCAGCGCGTCACCCACGCAGACGATCTGGAACGCGACCACATCGCGCGCGCCGTCCGCGCCCGGGATGAAGTAATCGGCCAGGCTCAGCTTGTCGTATTCCGACTGGCGCGGGAATCGGAAGCGGGCGATCTCGCGCTCCGGGTCCCCCGGGCCGTAGACGACCAGATCGTCCGCGTCCGAGGCCGCCGGGAAGAAACCGTACGCGGCCCGCGCACGCAGCCAGCCGCCGGCCAGCGCCTCACGCCGGTAGCGTTCCAGTCGCGGCTCGAACTGCTCCCTCAATAGCCGCTCCCACTTGGCGCCCTTCGCGTTCTTCGCCCCCCAATGCAGCCGATACAGCGTGTTCAGGTCGATGAGCGGGAAGAGCTCGGCGAGCGGCAGGCTCTCGAGGACCCTGACGCCCCAGAACGCCGGGTGCGGGATCTCGATGTCGCGTGCGGGGCCGCGCCGGCCGGCCAGCCCGGCACGCGTCGCCTTCGCCCGCTCCTGTAGGGCCGCGCGCTTCGTGACACCTTGCTCGATCTCCTCGACGCGCGCGCGCAGCAGCTCCGCACGCCGCTCCGGGTCCTGCAACGCGTCGACGGTGGCGAGCCCCGCGAAGGCGTCCTTGCAGTAGAACAGGCCCGACGGGTAGACCGTCTCCTTCTCCCGGCCCACGAAAGCGGCATTGCGAACGAACGACGGGTTGATCGCGGCGCCGCCGACCAGGACCGGATAGTCGAGCCCCCGGGCGTGCAGCTCGTTCACGCAGAGCGGCATCTGCCTTGAGGTCGAGACCAGCAGAGCCGACAGGCCGATGGCGTCGGCGCCCACCTCTTGCGCCTTGGCGATGATCGTGTTGACCGGCACCTGCTTGCCGAGGTCGTAGACCGTGTAGCCGTTGTTGCCGAGGATGGTCGCCACCAGGTTCTTGCCGATGTCGTGGACGTCGCCGTAGACGGTGGCGAGCACAACCTTCCCCTTCGACGTGCCCTCCAGTTGATCGAGGTAGATCTCGAGGCGCGCGACCGCCCTCTTCATCACCTCGGCCGACTGCAGCACGAAGGGCAGGATCAGCTCGCCGGCCCCGAACTTGTCGCCGACCTCTCTCATCGCCGGGAGCAGCACGTCGTTGAGCACGGCGACCGCCGCCTGGTGATCGCCGCCGCGGCCGGCGATCGCGGCATCGACGAACTCCTCGATCCCCTTTCTCACCCGGTGAAGGACCATCCAGTGGATGACCTGCTCGGGCGTCATCGTCGCTCTGGGATCGGCCCGCTCGGCCTCTTCCGCCTGGTGCTCCTCGAAGTAGGCGATGAAGCGCGCCAGGGCGTCGGCGCGGCGATCGAAGATCAGATCGTCGGCCAGCGCCCGCTGTTCCTCATCGAGCTCGCCGTACGGGACGACGTGGGCAGCGTTGACGATCGCCAGGTCGAGCCCCGTTTCGACGCAGTGGTGGAGGAAGGCGGAATTGAGCACGGCACGGGCCTGAGGCTGCAGCCCGAACGACACGTTCGAGACGCCGAGGCTGGTGAAGGCGCCGACGAGCTCGCGCTTGATCAGGCGTATCCCCTCGATGGTCTCGACTGCCGAGCGTCTGAACTCCGCGTCGCCCGTCGCCAGCGTGAAGGTCAGCGCGTCGTAGATCAGGTCCTGCGGCCGCAGGCCGTGGTCGTCGACGCAGATCGCGTGGATCCGCCGCGCGACCTCGAGCTTCCGCGCCGCCGTCTTCGCCATCCCGCGCTCATCTATGGTGAGCGCTATCACGGCGGCGCCGTGCTCCACGGCGAGCGGCAGCATTCGATCGATCCGGTCGCGCCCGCCCTCCAGGTTGATCGAGTTGATGACCGCGCGACCCGGATTCGCCGCCAGCGCCGCCTCGACCACATCGGGCTCCGTCGTGTCGACCACCAGCGGCGCCGGCACGCCCTGCGCCAGCAGCTTGACCAGGGTGCGCATCTGCTCGGCCTCGTCCTGCCGCTCGGTGAGCGCCGTGCAGACGTCCAGCAGGTGCGCGCCGCCTTCGACCTGCTCGCGACCGATGGCGACGATCTCGTCGTACTCCTCGTCGAGCAGCAGCTGCTTGACCCTACGCGAGCCCTGACTGTTCACCCGCTCGCCGATCAGCGTCGGCGCCGGCCGCTGGGCGATATCGAACGCCTCCATCGCGCTGGCGACGCGCGGCACGCGCGTTACAGCCCGGGCCCGCGGCCGCGCGCCCCAGACGCGCTCGACCACGCACTTCAGGTGCGCGGGCGTCGTGCCGCAGCAACCGCCGACGACGTTGACGCCGAGCTCACGCACGAACTCGTCGTGCGCATCGGCCAGCTCCTCAGGCGTCAGGTCGTAGACGGCCACACCGTCCACATTGCGCGGGATCCCGGCGTTGGGAATCACACTGACGGGCAGCTCGGTATGCTCGCACAGGTAGCGGATCGGCTGCCGCATGTGCTCCGGACCCGTCGAGCAGTTGAGCCCGATCACGTCGATGCGCAGCGCCTCGAGCGTGACCAGCGCCGCCTCGATGTTCGTCCCGAGCAGCATGCGGCCAGAGGTGTCGAGGGTGGGCTGTACCTGGATGGGAAGCACGACGCCGGCTTCACGCAGCGCCTTCCTTACGCCGGCCACCGCCGCCTTCATCTCCAGGATGTCCTGCCCCGTCTCGATGACCAGCAGATCGACGCCGCCGGCGATCAGCCCCTGTGCCTGCTCCCGGAAGACCTCCGACAGCTCGTCGTAGGTGACGTTACCCAGCGTCGGGTCGGAGGCGCTGGGCAGGTAACCGGAGGGCCCGATGCTCCCGGCTACGAAGCGCGGCCGCTCCGAGGTCGCGAACCCGTCGGCGGCCTGCCGGGCGACGCGGGCGGCCGCCTCGTTCAGCTCGACGATCCGACCGGCGAGCCCGTACTCGGCGACGCTCAGGCGGTTGGCACGGAACGAGTCGGTCTCGATCACATCGCAGCCGACCGCGAGGAACGAAGCGTGGAGGTCGCCGATCACGTCGGGGCGCGAGAGCACCAGATGATCGATGCAGCCCTCGAGCTGCGGGCCACCGTAGTCCGCCGCCGAGAGGCCCAGCGCCTGCACGTTCGAGCCCATCGCCCCGTCGAAGACGAGGATCCGTTCCCTCAGCGCCTCGAGGTACCCGCTCTCACCCACCACTCACTCTCCATCTCCATCGCCATCTCCATCGCCATCGATGACG
>JASFTY010000444.1:0-3753 GCA_050050535.1 Gemmatimonadales bacterium
GGTCCCGGCTACCCGGTCCAGCTGCGCCGGCCTCAGCACCGCCAGCTCGGCGACCAGCCGTTCCGCCGTGCGCTCCTCACGGAACGCCAGCTCGGGATGGCGGTGGATGTCGCGGCGCAGTTCCAGCAGTCGCTCGCGTAGCGCCGGCGTAAACAGCTCGTCGAGGTCGGTCATCTGCCCGGCTTCACTCCGCGGTCAGCGTCTGTCGGCGGACGGTCAGGTCGTCCACGCTGTCGATGTCGACGGCGACACCGAGCCCCGGTCGGTGGAAGGGCACCGCGACCAACCCGTCCTCCGTCATCGTCCACTCGGGCGTCACGATGTCGCGCTCCCAGTAGCGGGCGCTGGGGCTCAGGTCGCCCGGGATCGTGAAGTTCGGCAGCGAGGCGAGCGCCACGTTGTAGGCGCGGCCGATCCCGCTCTCCAGCATGCCGCCGTGCCAGACCGGCACGGCCGCCTCGGCGCACAGGTCGTGGATCGCCTTCGCCTGCGCGAACCCGCCCACGCGGCCCGGCTTGATGTTGATGATCCTGCCGCTGCCCAGCGTCAGCGCGTCGGCCGCGCGCTCGACACCGGTGATCGATTCGTCCAGACAGATGGGCGTCGCGAGCTTCTTCTGCAACTCGGCGTGTCGCACCAGGTCGTCGGCCGCCAGCGGCTGCTCGATCATCAGCAGGTCGAACTCGTCCAGCTTCGCTAGATGCGCGGCGTCGTCCAGCGTGTAGGCGCTGTTCGCGTCCGCCATCAGCGGGACCTCGGGGCCCAGCGCTTGGCGGACCGCGGCGATGTACTCGACGTCGGCGCCCGGCGCGATCTTGCACTTGATCTTACGGTAACCCTGGGCCAGCGCGTCCCGCGCGACGGCCACCAGCGACTCGGGATCGGGCTGGATGCCCAGCGAGATGCCGGTGGCGACCTTCGCCCGCGTGCCGCCCAGGACCGCCATCAGACTCACCGCGCGCCGCTCCGCCGCCAGAGCCCAGGCGCCCATCTCCAGCGCCGCCTTCGCCATGTTGTGGCCGCGGAAGTCGCGTCGCAGCGCCGCGTCGACTTCCTGGGGCCCGGCGAACTCGTGACCCAGCACCCGCGGCGCCACCCACTCGCTGATCGCCAGCCACGCCGTGTCGATCGTCTCCGGCGAGTAGTTCGGACGCTCGCCGGCGACGCACTCCGACCACGCCGTCACGCCGTCCCGGTCCACCAGCTCGAGCAGCAGGATCCTGCGGGTCGTGACCAGGCCCGACGAGATGCGGAACGGCTCGCGCAGCGCCAGCCGAATCTCGCGCAGCGTCAGCCGCGTGATGGCGATCGTTTCCGGCATCTCCACCTCAACCGCGCGTGAGTACGTAGAAGCAGCGCCCGGCCTCCCGGTCGCGCTGGAACCCCGTGACCCGGTAGCCGCGCCCCAGGTAATGGGTCAGCGCGCGCCGCGCGGTCACGCGCCACGACTCCGCTGCCGCCAGCGACGCACGCTTCACGCTCTGGATGTCGGCGGGGATCTCCACCCGTACCGCCGCGGCGTCCGGCAGCTCGAGCGGTCCCGCCGGCGGAGCCCCGTCGACGGTCTCGCCCGTGACGATCGGCGCGTCGGCGCCGCTGACGGCGCCCGCACCGAGCGCGGCCGGCGGCGAGCCCGCCGGCAGCGTTGCTACCCCCGGGTCGGTGAGTCGCCACTCGACGATGAAGCGGTCGGTGCTCAGCCCGGCGTGCAGCTTGCCGGGTACGTCGCCGTACATGTCGGGCACGTACTCGACCGGGTAGGCCGCCAGCCGGTTGATGTTGAAGTTGGCGTTCCCCGCTTCCAGCGGATCGTAGGTCCAGTAGGCGGCCTCGATGCCGTGCGCCAGCAGCGCCTCACGCTGGTACGCCTTGAGACGGCGGCCCAGCCCCCGACCCTGGTACTCCTCGCGCACCGCCAGCATGTCGGACCAGTGGACCGGCCGGCCCGCCCGCACCCCGGAGATCCCGAACACGAAGCCCACCAGCCGGCCGGCGGCGTCGAAGGCACCGGCCGCCACGCCGCCCACCCGTTGCGTGACCTGGAGGATCGACGGCGGGACACACTCCTCGAAGTCCTCACCCCAGGTCTCGTGCTGCAGCGCCACGCAAGCCAAGAAGTCGGCGCGCGACTCGAGCGGCCTGATCGTGATTTCGTCCGCCGCCAGCGGCTCAGCGTTCGAGGTTCCCACGCCGCACAAGATGCGAAGGCCGCGGGCCCGGCGCGATAGCCGCCGCCGGCGGGCCGGCCGCGGCTGGCTGTCGCCTGGCCAGCCGGGTATGTTGCGGACAGCTGCCCCAGCACCGGAAGCCGACGCCTCCACGACCATCGAGCCGGAGGTCGACCATGCGATCGAACGCACTTCTTCACCGGCGCCAGACGCCGGCCGGGACCCTCTTCCTCGGATGCGTGCTCCTCGGATGCGTGTTCGTCTCCGGTTGCGCCGAGGGCGACCGGCGCGCCGCGGACATCGCGGTCGATACGCTCGAGTCCGGCACGATCCTCGTGCACAACGGTGCCGCAGGCGTCTGGTCTGAAGGCGAGGCCTGGCGGACCGTCGAGGTCGTACGGATCGGCTCGGCCGATGCGGCCGACCCACTCGTCCTATTCGGCGACGTCTGGGACGTCACGCTCGACGCACTCGGTCGCATCTACGTCCTCGACCGGCAGCCCAACGAGGTGCGCGTCTTCGACGAGACGGGTCGGCACGTCCGAACGCTGGGCCGCGAAGGTGGTGGACCCGGCGAGTTCCGGAATCCGATCCGGCTCGCCTGGGGTCCCGACCACAACCTCTGGGTGCTCGACGAGGGGAACGCCCGCTACTCGGTCTTCGATACGGCCGGCAACTTCCGCGACTCGCACTCCCGCAGGATCGGCGGCTGGGGCTACGCCATGCAGTGGATCTTCGACGAAACCGGCCGGCTGTACGAGCCCGGCTACGCCGTCGATCCGGCGACGGGCGAGTACGGGCGCGTCTACATCCGTCACAGCGTGGCCGAGGACGTCGTCCCGACCGACACGTTCGGTCTCGTGCGCTACGACGCCTCGGCCTCGTCCCACACCTTGCGGAGCGAAGGCGGCCTGACCGTCGTCGGCATCCCGTTCGCACCGCGGCTCACCTGGCACTTCGATGGCGTCGACGGGCTCTGGTTCGCCGTCAACGACGCCTTCCGACTGTATCACAGCAGTCTAGCGGGCGACACAAGCCGCATCGTCGAGCGCGAGACCGAGCCGATCCCGGTCGGCGAAGCCGATCGCCAGGCGATACGCGAGCGATTCGCCAGCTTCGGTGAGCCGGCGGTCAACCAGATCATCGCCCGGGTCCCGGCGATGAAACCGGCGTTCGAGACGTTCGTGGTCGACGACCGTGGCTACCTCTGGGTCGTGCGCACGTCCGGCACGGGGCAGCTCCGCTCGGTGAGGGGTGTCGTGTTCGACGTCTTCGACCCCGACGGTCGATACCTGGGCGCGGTGCAGGCCGACGTCGGGACCTATCCGCCGCCGCGCATCATCGGCGACCGGATGGTCGGCGTCGTACGCGACGAGCTCGATGTCCCCTACATCGTGCTCCACCGCATCGAGGGGCGCTAGCGCGTCCCGGCCCCTCCAGACCTCGAACGGATGAGGTAGATCCCCCAGGTGAGGATCGGGATGACGAAGACGACCAGGAAACACCAGGTCAGCGTCCCGTAGCCGCGGGCGATGAGCCCGATCAGCCCGAAGCTCGCCAGTGCCGCGCCAGCCACTAGGAGCGC